>CAKZOQ010000581.1 GCA_937136445.1 uncultured Gemmatimonadota bacterium | reverse complement strand
CCTGTCCGCCGCCGGGGGCGCGGCCGGTCCGCCGGCCGTCGTGGAGCGCTGCACCCTCCTGGGAAGCGTGTCGGTGCGGGAGCTGACGCTGGGCTCCGAGAGCCTCTTCCTGGAGCCCGTCGAGGCGGAGCGCCTCCAGGTCGGCTGCATGCGCTTCAGCTACGTCCCGGCAGGGTCGCGCACCCCCCGCCGGTACCGCTGCCAGCCCTGGCTGGCGCTGGACGAACGGGCCGAGGAGCTGGGGCTCGATTCGGCCACCGATCTGCCTCCCGCGGAGCGCGCCCGGATCGTACGCCGGGTCCGCCCCACCTTCACCGCCACCGTCTACGGCCATCCGGCCTACGTCCAGCTCGCCGCCACCACGGCGGACGAGATCCGGACCGGCGCCGAGGACGGCTCGGAGATGGGGGTCTGGAGCATGCTGCACCAGCCCCAACGCACTGCAAACCTGGAAGCGAGCCTGGACGAGTACCTGCGGTTCGGGCTCGAGGCCGGCTTCGTTTTCGTCACCTGATACCGCAAGGGATCTCCCATGAAGAGTGACATGTCCCGTGTGACCTTCGATCACACACGACACTACAAGCGGGTCCCCCTCCAGCAGGGGCGGGTCCAGACCGACGCCGACACCAACGAACAGCAGGCCATCACGGTCCATCGGGTGGAGACCGAGGCCCTCGACCTCATCGGTGGCTGCGGGGGACCGCTCCACGCAGCCGGCTTCGAGATCACCGCGGTGGGGGACGACCTTCGCATCGGGGCGGGACGGTACTACGTGCACGGCGTCCTCACCGAGAACGAGGCCGAGGTCGGGTACGAGGAGCAGGAGGACCATCCCCTGGATCCCGGCTGGCTCGCCGGGCTCGCCGACCCTCCCCTCACCCTGCCGCCCGCCGACGGCGTGTACCTCGCCTACCTGGACGTCTGGGAGCGGCACCTCACCGCGCTGGAGGTGCCCCTCATCCGCGAGGTGGCGTTGGGTGGCCCCGATACCTCCACCCGGATCCAGGCCCTCTGGCAGGTCCGGCTCCACGGGCTGGAGGCCGGTGATCCGGATCCCGGCGACATCACCTGTCTGAGCGACGTCCCGTCCTGGACGGGGGCCACCGCGCCCTCCACGGGAGAACTCGGCGCCCGGGCCGAGGTGGGCGCCCCGTCGGACGACCCCTGCATCGTGACGCCTGGCGCAGGATACCGACGCCTGGAGAACCAGCTCTACCGGGTCGAGGTCCACCAGGGCGGGACCCGCAACGAGTCCATCTACAAGTGGGACCGGGACAACGGCACGGTGGTGGCCCGGCTGGAGGCCCAGAGCGCCAGCTTCGAGGAATGGACGGTGAGCAGCGTGGGCCGCGACGACGTCCTCCGCTTCGCCCCGGGCGACCTGGTGGAGCTCACCGACGACAGCCACGAGCTCCACGGACAGCCGGGCACGCTGGTCCGGGTGGACGGGGTCGAGGGGAACGTGGTCACGGTGGACCTGAGCGCCCCACTCCCGGCCGGCGGCTCGGTGGACATGGCCGACTTCCCGGACAACCCCAAGGTGCGCCGCTGGAACGGCGTGCTGGAGAACGTGGTCAACCAGGGCTGGCGGAACCTGGAGGACGGCGTGCAGGTGCGGATCCGCGGGGGGAACGGCCCCGACGGAGAAGCCCGGCGCTACCACACGGGCGACTGGTGGACGATTCCGGCGCGAACCAACACGGGCGACGTGGAGTGGCCCACCGAGAACGACGGGTGGCGCCCCGCCGAGGGGATTCGCCACGACTACTGCCGCCTCGCCGTGGTGGAGTTCGACGGAGCCGCGGGGTGGACCGTCCTGGACGACTGTCGCAACCTCTTCCCGCCGGTGACGGAGCTCACCGGCCTCTTCTACGTCGGCGGCGACGGCCAGGAGTGCATGCCGGGGGAGGAGCTGCCCCTGTCGTTGCGGGTCGGCGTGGCGAACGGCAGCCACCCGGTGGAGGGCGCCACGGTGCGCTTCACCGTGGCCTCCGGGGGAGCCGAGATCGCCGACACCAGCGGAGGCGCCGGTCAGGACAGCCTGGACGTCACCACCGACGCCGACGGCCTCGCCGAGTGCTTCTGGAGCCCCGCCGACGACCCTCCGGTGGTGGACGCCGCCCTCCTGGACGCCGCCGGCGACCCCCTCCAGCTCCCGGTGCGCTTCGGGGCGAATCTCAGCACCGCCGACGAGGTGGCCTACACCCCCGGCGAGGCCTGCGCCATGCCGGAGTCGGTCACCACGGTGCAGGAGGCGCTGGACGAGCTCTGTGCCCGGGAGACGGAAGGTGGATGCCATGTGAGCATCGCCCCTGGCGAGGGCTGGCAGGCCCGGGCCGAGGCGGCGCTGGCGGCGGCGAACGATCTGCACCTCTGCTTCCAGGCCGGAGACTACACCCTGGCGGGGGCCCTGAGCATCGACCAGATGGGCCACGTCACCCTCACCGGATGTGGTGGAGCGACACGCTTCCAGAACCCCGACGGCGAGACCGTCTTCGACGTGGACGGCTGCACCAGCATCCGCTTCGCCGACTTCCATGCCGAGGGCCGGTTCGCCGGGGAGGCCGACGACCAGGTGTCGGCGGACCACCTGAACGGCGTCCTCAACATCGTGGACTGCGGGGGCGTCACCGTGGAGCGGGTCTCGGTGAGCTGTGCCGGCGCGGCACGGCGGGCGGCCACGGGGATCACCGTCCGGGAACGCACCCTCGGAACGGCGGCCCGGCCCCACTCCACCCGCATCCGGGGCTGCGACGTGGCCATCGGACATCGGCAGTCGGGGATCCTGGTGGTGAACCGCGACCGCGTGATGGTGGAGGACAACCACCTCTGGGCGGCGCCCCGTCCCACGGATCTGTCGACCTCGGACTACCTCGCGACCAACGCCCACCTCCGGCAGGTCCTGGACGAGGTGATCCTGGGCGAGCTGCGGGTGGCCCGGGAGATGGGCCGGCGCTTCCCGCGGACCGAGATGAGGCGGCGGCTCCTCCGGGCCGGCCTCACCCAGGACGCCGCCGAGGTACGCGTCGACATCGACCTGGGCCAGCGCACCTTCGTCGCCTCGTTCTTCACCCCGGACGACCTCGTGGAGACCTGGCAGGCGGTCCTGCAGGAGCACCCGGTCCAGAGCGGAGGTACGACCGCCAGCGTGACGCAGCACATGAACCGACTGGTGGCCCAGGTCCTCGCCGGAGAACTCGAGGGCAGCGCCGCCGCCCGGCTGGCGGCCTGGGTGGACGCCACCCTCGCCCGGAACCCCTCCGTGGCCTACCAGGGCATCGTGGTGGCGAAGAACGAGGACCCGGAAGGCGTCGGGCCCTCGCCCGACCTGCGGATCGTGGACAACCGCATCGAGGGGTGCCAGCAGGGCATCCACCTGGGTGCCAGCCACGGCACCGCCGGAGACGACGACGAACGGCCCCCCTGCGACCACGACGCCCTGGACACCGTCATGGTCCGCGGGAACGCCATCGAGGTCTCGCTCTCCCCCGAGACCTCCCAGGAGCGCCACGGGATCTTCGTCGGGAACGGCCGGCACATCACCGTCCAGGACAACCGGGTCCGGGTCCGCCGGACCGCGGCAGGCGGCGTCTGGCGGATCGACGGCATCCGGGCCTGGGGCTTCTTCGGACCCATGATGCTCATCCGCCAGAACCACACCGAGGGGGCGGACGTGGGCGTCCGCGTGGTGCCCAATGGAGGGGACGACTGCTGGCCCGGCACCCGCCACTGGTACGTGTCGGACAATGTGGCCATCGGGGCGGAGCCCGGCGTGGAGGCCCCCGGCCAGGTCGTGCAGGAGCGAAACATGTCTTGACCAGGCGGCCGGCGACGCGTAGCCTGGACGTTCTATCTCTGGTGCGTCTTGCTACGTCGGGCTTACGAGTTCCGACGAGCATTTCGATTGGGGTTCGAGTCCCCACCGTGAGGCAGGCGGTCAAACGCCTGCCTTGCGTGTTTTCAGGGGGTGAGGACGATCGGAGACGTCCCGGTCCGGCCGGGATCGGCCCTCAGCCGCCCGCCTCCTCCCGCACCGCGCGGAGCCGCTCTCCCGGCGTCGCCTCCGCCTCCGGGAACGACGCCTCCGGATCCAGCCGCTCGTAGAGCGAGCACGCCTTCGCCCAGCGATCCCGGGCGTCGGCCCGTCGTCCCTGCGCCCGGGCCACCAGCCCGTCCAGATACAGCGTCTCGGCAGCGAGCCAGACGCGACCCTCGGCACCCTCGCCCCCCGCCCGGAGGACGGTTGCCAGCGTCTCGGCGTCCAGTAGTCGGGCCGTCTCCAGGTCGAAGCCCGCCATGCCGGCAGCGGACGCCAGCTCGTCCTCGGCCCAGTTCAGGCCGTCGCCTCCCGCCTCCTCCAGCGCCTTCTGCACCCGAGCCTCGAGCTCCGCCAGGCGCTGGTACTTCTGTGCCTTGAAGAAGACCATGGTTCAGGGGATCCGGGCGCCGCACCATTCCACCACGCGACCCCGAGCCGTCACGGCAGCACCGCCGGACGGGGCCGCAGCAGGAACAGTCCCTCGTTCATGCTGGAGACCGCCACCACCCCGCTCTCGAAGAAGGGGTAGGCCGTCCACGCTCCGCCCCCGAACCCCGGCGGGTTGGGCCCATAGGGCGTGGTGTCGAACCAGCCCACCTCCACCGGGTTCTCGGGATCGGAGATGTCCAGCACCCGGAAGCCCGCCTGGTAGTTGGCCAGATACGCGCGGTCGCCCTCGATGTAGAGGTTGTGATCGGTGGCCTGGTCGGGACCCAGATGCTCGGCCACCAGGATGGGGTCGTCGAGCTCGGCCACATCCCAGATGAGGGTCCGCGTGCGCTCGGTGGTCCCGACGATCTCGTCCAGCTCGTCGTTCACGTAGAGGTAGCGGTGGTCCTCGGTGAGCCATCCCTGGTGGATGTAGGCGGTGCCCGGGTGGCTGACGGCGGCGATGGGCACCGGCGACGCCTTGTCGGTGACGTCCACGATCCGGAGCGCCGTCTCGTTGGCGGCGAAGCAGATCTGCCGTCCCTGGTAGTCCTCGTCCGGGCCCCGGTATACGGTGCACTGGGCGTCATGGGTGCGCCCGCTCCAGATGAGTCCCTCGGTATCGGTGTAGCAGCCGGCGAAGGTCGGCTCGGTGGGGGTGCGGATGTCGATCATGTGCAGCCCGCCGCCGCAGGACTGGCCCCCGGTGTTCGTGCCCACCGTGTAGGCGAAGCCGCTCTCGGTGTCGATGACCAGATTGTGGACGCTGGCGACGGCGTCGTAGACGGCGTCGGGTTCCAGGCGCGGCACCTCCCCACCGGGATCTCCGGACACGGCGGAGAGGTTGCGGAGCCGCGTCAGGTCGAAGACCAGCAGCCCGTGATCCCCCGCCCCGTCGCCGGTCATGAAGGCGTGGTCCGCGTAGACCTTGATGTCCCGCGCCCCCGAGGGGTTGGCGGGCATGAGCGCCACCATCCGGGGCTGGCCGGGCACGGTGACGTCCACGAAGGCCAGCCCGGCGGTGCGCCCGGCCAGGACGTAGTCCCGCCCGGTCTCCGGGTCCGTCCACCCCCAGAGGTCGCTCACCCGCTCGCCGGGCGCGGCACCCAGGTCCGAGAGCGACACGAAGGAGACCAGGTCCACCCCCTCGCAGTCGAATCCGGCCGCCTCCCCCTCGGCGCACCGCACGGGTTCTTCGCCGGTGACGGTGGTGAGCTCCGTGCCCGCCTCCAGCCACGCCCCGGCCTCGGCGCCGTCCGTCCGCACCCAGGCCCGGCCCTCCCCGCCCGCGGCGCCCGGCGCCCCGACGATGATGCCGGCCTCGCCGACCCCGACGGACGCTCCGAAGACGTCCCCGGGCCGGAGCTCGTCGGGCTGGATCACCTCGCGGAGGGTCCAGCTTTCGGGCTCGTAGACCAGGACGGCGCCTCGCCGCTCGTCCACCGTCGGTGCCGCGACGACCACCCCGTGGGCAGGGTGCAGGGTCATCCGGCCGCCGAAGGCGGTGGTGCCGGGAGCCCGGTCCGGATCCCCGCGAAAGGGCGAGTCCAGCTCGCCGAGACGTACCCAGGTGCCATCCGTGCCGGGTCCGATGCGAAGGACCCGCTCCGCTCCCGGCGCTCCGAGGAACGCCGCTTCCGCCCCGTCCGCCGTCGCAGCCCCCCACATCGCCACGGCGGCCCCCAGGCGGGCATCCGCCTCGGTGGAGTCGGTGGCGACGCGGCCGAGCTCCGACCACTCCCCCGCCCCGTCGTCTCCGAAGACGTACGCGGCCCCACCCACGCCCTCCTCGGGCGCCCCTACGACCACGCGACCCCCGACCGCATCGAAGGCCATGGCCGCCCCGAAGCTCGGCTCCCCCTCGGGACCCTGGAGAAGGGCCGCCTCCTCCCACACGTCGTCCGGGCTCCGGCGAAGGATGCGCACCGTCCCCGGCTCCAGCGCTCCCCCCGCCACCGCGAGCACCCGCCCCGACGGTCCGAGAGCGAGCCCCCGCTCCGGCGGCTGCATGAGCCGCATCAGCGTCGGCATGTCCAGGCTCCGGTCCGCCCGCTCCACCGGGAGGTCGCGGGACGGATCCATGGGCACACGCGCCACCGGCTCCCAGGAGGCCACCTCGCCGGCGGTGCGGGCGTAGAGGTGGCCCGCTACCAAGCCGTCGGGGTCCCCTCCCCCCAGCAGCAGGAACCCGCCGGCCTCCACCACCGAGTGGGTCAGCCCCTCACCGGGCATCCCGCTGGCCAGGCGAGGAAGCCAGGCCACCCGAGTCCACCCACCCCCTTCCGTCCGCCGGAAGACCCCGGCCGATCCCTCGGCGGCGCCAGGCTTCAGGACCACCGCCTCCCCACCGTCGGTGAGGGTGACGGCGGCACCGAAGCCATCCTGGGCCGACCCGGGCGAGGCTGTCAGCAGCACCAGCGTGAGCGCTACGGCCGCGGCCCGGGACACGGAGACGTCCGGAGGGCGGGCGACGAGCGACCCTGGCAGGGAAGGCGGCACGGGCATGATGGACTCCGGTACGAGAGGGGCCGACGAAATCAGACGGGGCCGGGCGAGGGTTCCAAGACACCGGTGCCGGCGGGCGGGGTCCGCCCCACCCCGGTCCCACCCCCGACTTCCGTCCACCCCACCTCCCCCTCCATGTTATGCCCGATGCTCGGTCGTTTCCTCTCGCTCACCCGTCCTTCCCCGAGGAGCATGACCATGAACCGTTCCCGCACCCACCTCCTTCTGCCGACCGCCCTGGCCCTGATGGGCCTCCTGGCCCTCGCCTCGCCTGCCCGGGCCCAGGACGCCGCCATGTCCACCCCCATGGCTCTGGATGCCGGGTTTCGGCACACCTGTGCCCTCCAGGCCGATGGCGCCGCCTTCTGCTGGGGCTCCAACCGCTCCGGTGAGATCGGCGACGGTACCGACACCCTGCGTATGGCGCCCACCCCGGTGTCCGGCGGAACGAGCTGGCAGGCCGTCTCCGCGAGTCAGCACCGGACCTGTGCCCTGGACGACGACGGCGCCGCCTGGTGCTGGGGCCTGAACGTCTACGGCGGCGTGGGAGACGGGACCACCGAACCCCGGACGACCCCGACGCCCGTCTCCGGGGACCGGGAGTACGACATGATCTCCGCCGGCAAGAGCCATGTCTGCGCCCTGGACGGTGACGAGGCGTGGTGCTGGGGCAACAACGGTATGGGGCAGCTCGGCGACGGCACCCAGGACCGCCGCCTGACGCCGGTCCAGGTAGAGGCGGAGGCGGACTTCGACCTGATCTCCGCCGGGGGCCAGCACACCTGCGCCCTGGACGACGACGGCGCCGCCTGGTGCTGGGGCACCAACACCGACGGCATGCTGGGCAATGGAGAGGACGAGGGCCTCTCCCCGGAGCCGGTGGAGGTGGGGGGGGATCACGAGTTCACCACCCTGGACGCCGGTGCCAACCACACCTGTGCCCTCACCGACGACGGCGAAGCCTTCTGCTGGGGGCTGAACCAGTTCGGAGCGCTGGGCGACGGGACCCAGGAGGTCCGCACCGAACCCACCGCCGTCGCAGGGGAGCATACCTTCACGACCATCACTGCCGGGCTGGGGCACAGTTGCGGGATCACGGAGGGTGGGGAGGCCCTCTGCTGGGGGTTCAACTCCGCCGCCCAGCTCGGCATCGGCACCACCCAGAACGCGCTGGAGCCCACCGCGGTGGACGGGGGGCACGCCTTCGCCATCCTCAGTGCCGGGGACTACCACACCTGTGGCGTCACCGACGCCGGCCTCACCCTCTGCTGGGGGCTGAACCCCGACGCGCCCCTGGGCGCCACCTCGCCGGAGTCCCTGACCCGCGCTCCGCCGCCGGCCGGCTAGCCTCTCCCGCGCCGCCGCCACCACCCGGACCCCAGGGCGATGCCCGCCAGGATCAGCAGCCCGCCCAGGAGGGTCCGGGTGGGCGGTACCTCCCGGATGGCCGGCAGCCACCAGGCGATGAGGGTCGCCAGGAGCGGCTCCCCCAGCAGTGCGAGGTTGGCCACGTAGGCCGGGATGTAGCGGATGGCGTAGTTGACCCCCGTATGGCCCAACATCATCGGGCCGGCGGCCAGCGCCAGGAACACCCACCAGTCCCCCGTCGGGTAGCCCAGGAAGTCGACGCCGGGGGTCAGGGCCACCGCCAGGCCAAGCGCCAGCGCCGCCACGCCGTACACCACGGCGATGTAGTGCCAGAGCTCCAGCTTCGCTCGCAGGCGCCGTCCGACCACGAAGTACCCTGCCACCAGCCAGGCCGCCCCGAAGGCCAGGGCGTCGCCGAGGAGCGCCTCGCCCCCCAGCGCCAGGTCGCCCCACCCCACCACCGCGGCCCCCACCACCGCCACCCCGATCCCCGCCCACTGCATCCGGCTG
>CAKZOQ010000580.1 GCA_937136445.1 uncultured Gemmatimonadota bacterium | reverse complement strand
CCACCGCCGCCTCCCCCCTCATCTCGCTGTTCGCACTGGATGCGGCCCCCGAGTTCGCAGAGCTTCGGGTGGCGCCCCTCGAACAACCCGGGGACGACCCGATCTACCTGGAGCTACTCTTCTCAGGGCGCGACCTCCTCCGCGTCTCCAACGGGTCCGCCGGATTTGGGCCCGGGGTCGAAACCCTCCTCGGAATCCGACGCGACGATGGCACGGTGGTCGCCGTGGTGGATCCGGTGCACTCCCGCGACGGTCGCCCACTGCAGCCCCTTCCGGAGAGCGAAGCGACCCAGGCGCTCGAGCTGGCGCTGGACGGACAGGAGTCCTTCCTGGAAGAGGGGCGGGACCATCGGGGCGTCCGGGTCGTCGCCTCTACCCGCCACCTGGAGGGACCGGGGTGGGGTCTGGTGGTGAAACAGGACCGGTCCGAGGCCTACGCTTCGGTGCAGACGCTGGGCCGGACCCTGCTGGCCGGGGGCGGCCTCATCAGCCTTCTGGTTCTGGGCATCGCCACGGCGGTGGGGTCGAGGGCCGACCACCTCAGCGACCGCCTGCGGACGAGCCGTGAACGCTTCCGGGCCCTCTTCCAGAACGCCCCCATCGGGATGGCTCGAGTGGCGGTCGACGGCCACTTCCAGGAGGTGAACCCGGCGCTGGTGGAGCTCCTGGGCTACCCGCCCAACGAACTCCTTGCCAGGACGGTGGAAGATCTTACCCACCCTGAGGACTGGCCCAAGGAGCAGAGGCCCGTCCGGGATCTCCTCAAGGGACGCAGCAATCGCTTTCAGCTCAGGAAGCGCTACGTCCGGGCCGACGGGTCCATCCTGCCCTCCCGGACGACGGTCTCCGTCGTGCGCAGCCCGAACGGCCGGGTCCGCTACTACGTGGCGGAGGTGGAGGATGTCTCGGCGGAAGAAGCCGCCGAGCAGCGGACCCAACGGGCCTTGAACCGCCTGGAGGCGACGCTGGACGCTACCCCCATCCCCCTCTTCGAACTGGACCCGGGAGGCCACGTGGTCCGGTGGAATTCGGCGGCGGAGGAGGCCTTCGGCTGGACCGAGGAGGAGGCGGTAGGGCAGCTCCTTCCCAACGTCCCCGACGAGGGCCGGGAGACCTTCCACGAACTCCGGGAACAGCTTCTGGCCGGCGGACGGCTGGAGGGGGTCGAGCTCCTACGACGACGGAAGGACGGCTCCCTGCTCCCCATCCGCGCCTACGGGGCGCCGGTGGTTGGCCGGGAGGGAGAGGTGGTGGGCATCGTAGGTCTCACCGAGGACATCCGTGACGAGAAGGCGCGGGAAGAAGAGCTCCGCTCGCTGAACCGGGCCCTCCGCTTCGTGAGCGAGTCCAACATGGCCGTGGTGCGCAGCAAGAGCCGGGAGGCGCTCCTGGAGCGGGTCGGTCGGACCGCGCTCGAAACGGGCGGCTATTCCCACGCCTGGATCGCCTACCGGCGCGAAGGGCGCCAGGGCCTGCATCTCTTCCAGTGGGCGCCAGCGGACGGCTCCCGACTGGACATCCTGGCGCTCCCCGGCTTCCTGGACGAGGTCCGGGGGCCGCGGGCGGTGAGCGTGGCCTTTGTCGTCCAGTCGCTGACGGAAGCCGGAGGGGGCTGGCAGGCACAGCTGCTGGAGCGGGGGTACGGCTCGCTCGCCATGCTCCCCTTCCCCGGGGTCGATGCCGATGCCGATGGAACGGTTGAAGGCGAGGCCGAATTGGGGTTCCTGGTCCTGGCCCATCGCGACCCCCAGGCCTTCGACCACGCCGAACTGGCTGTTCTGGAAGAGCTCACCTCCGACCTCGCCTACGGTCTGGGCATCTCGGTCCTGCGCAACCAGTTGTCGCTGATCCGGGCGGCTGTGGAAAGCCTGGACCTGGGCGTGGTGATCCTGGACGCCCGCACCGAGGACCACCCGGTGACCTTCGCCAACGCCGGGCTGGCCGGGATGATGGGGTGCGACCGGGAGGAGCTCCAGGATCGGCCCGGGACGTGGGCGCTGGGCGCCGAGACGGATCCCGAGCTCCGCCGGGACTTGGAGGAGGCGCTCACGGAGAATCGCCCGTGCCAGATGGTGCTGCAGGCCCACCGGGACTCTGGAGAGGCCTTCTGGGACCGGATCACGGTCAGCCC
Source organism: uncultured Gemmatimonadota bacterium (assembly GCA_937136445.1). Classification (GTDB taxonomy): domain Bacteria; phylum Gemmatimonadota; class Gemmatimonadetes; order Longimicrobiales; family Gaopeijiaceae; genus JAJCZZ01. Next base: position 9,250 of record CAKZOQ010000580.1, on the reverse strand, counting down.
GGTCCAGGAGGACGGAGAAGAGGTGGCCCACCTGGTCTGCATCCACGAGGACGTCTCCGAACACAAACGGATGGGAGAGGAGCTGGATCACCGCTCCCGGCTGATGGCGGTGGGCGAGCTCGCCGGCGGAGTCGCCCACGACTTCCGCAACATCCTGACGGCGGCGCAGGGCCTCGCCCAGCTCTCCCTGCAGACGGCCGAGCTCCCCACGGAGATCCAGGAGAACCTACACGACCTCACCCGAGTGGTGGCCCGGGGTACCGCCGTCACCGAGCGACTCCTGGCCCTCTCCCGGCGGGGCACCACCAAGCCTCGACCCGTCGCCCTGGCCTCGCTCCTCGATGAAATCGTCTCCGTGGTGGGGCACACCCTCCGCGACGACATCGAACTCCACCACGACGGGCTGGAGGACGTGAAGCTTCACGTACACCTGGACCCCGACCAGTTCACCCAGGCGCTCTTCAACCTGGCCCGAAACGCGGAGCAGGCCATGCCTCGAGGCGGGCGGCTCACCGTGGCCGCGACGCACCCCGTCCCACCGGCGATTTGGGAGGGCGCCCCGCCGCGAGTGAGGCACGGTGCCGGAAAGGAGTGGATCTATCTGGGCCTCTCGGACACAGGGGTGGGAATGGACGCAGAGACGTTGAAGCGGGCCTTCGATCCATACTTCACTACCAAGCCCTCCGGCGAGGGCACCGGATTGGGGCTCGCCGCCGTGGTCGGCGTGGTGGAACGGATGGAGGGTCGCATCTGGATGACCTCGACGCCGGGGGTGGGGACCGTGGCCCACCTCCTCCTCCCTCCGACCGAAGCGGTCGACGCGTCCGAGGGGGAGACATCGGCGGAGGAGGACGCCGCCCCGGCTCCCGGGAAGCCCACCGGAACCATCCTCCTGGCGGAGGACGACCCCTCGGTGCTGCGGGTCTTCACCCGGGGCCTGGAGCGTCTGGGGTTCACCGTCATCCCGACGGAGGACGGGGCCGAGGCGCTGGCCGAGTTCGAGAAGGACCCGGCCGCGGTGGACGTGGTGGTCACCGACGGGGTCATGCCCCGGATCTCCGGGGCGGGCCTCGCGGATCGGGTGTGGCACCTACGACCCGAGACCCCCGTCATCGTCACCTCCGGCTTCGGATCCGCCGAGCTGCGCCATGAGTTCCCCGAGGATCCCCCGGCTCCCTTGATCTTCTTGCCCAAGCCGCTGGAAATCGACGAATTGCGGGACGCGTTGGCCCCCCTCCTGCCGAACGGACACGATGCCAGCGAACCACCCGCCTCCTCCGGCATGCCATGAACGACACCTCCTCCAAGACCCCCACCTACGTTCCCGGGCTGGACCACATCCTCGGGGGTGGCCTGCCCACCCGCAGGATCAGCCTGGTGACCGGCGGGGCGGGCTGCGGCAAGAGCGTCCTGGCCGCCCAGTTCCTCGTCGGTGGTGCCGGAGCCGGAGAGCCTGGCGTCCTGGTGACCTTCGAACAGGGGCTGGACGAGCTTCGGCGTGATTTTCGCGGTTTCGACTTCGGCTTCGGGGAACGTCTGGGCGCCGGGGAGATCCAGGTGCTGCATGTGGATCCCGACATGCTCCCCGACACCACGACCGGCTCCTTCACCCTGGACGGCCTTCTCCTGCAACTGGAAGGCGCCATCGAGGAGATCGGAGCGAAGCGAGTCGCGCTGGACACGCTGGAATCCGTGATCTCCGAACTGGGCGACAGCGCCAACCTCAGGCGGGAACTCCGTCGCCTCTTCCGATGGCTCGAGGAGCGGGGCCTGACCGGCCTGGTCACGGCCGAGGCCGGCCATGGAGAGGCATTCACCCGGAGAGGGCTGGAGGAGTATGTCGCCGACTGCGTGATCCTCCTCGACTTCCGGATCCGGAACGAGCTGGCCACCCGACGGGCCAGGGTACTCAAGTATCGAGGGGGGAGTCACAGTGGGGACGAGCATCCCTTCCTCATCGGACCGTCGGGGATCGAACTGTTCCCCCTCACCGCCTCCCGGCTGGAGTACGAAGCCTCCCGGGAGCGCATCGGCACCGGGATTCCCTCGCTGGACGAGATGCTCGACGGGACGGGGGTTCATCGCGGCTCCAGCACGCTGGTCTCCGGGAGTCCGGGCGCCGGGAAATCGTCCTTGGGCGCCGCCTTCGTGGACGGAGCCTGCCGCCGTGGGGAACGCGCGCTCTACTTCTCCTTCGAGGAGTCGCCCGAGCAGATCCTCCGCAACATGGAGGCCGTGGGCTACGACCTCCGTCCCTGGGTGGACGGGGACCTCTTGGTCTTTGAATCGCGGCGGCCCTCCCAGCGAGGGCTGGAAGGACACCTCTTCGGCATCCAGCGAGCGGTGGAGGAGCACGACCCCCAGGTCGTGGTGCTCGATCCCTTCACCAGCATCGCCGGGCCGCAGGAGACCGGTCCCAGCCGGAGCATGCTCGTCCGTCTCGTGGACCTTCTGAAGGGGCGGAGCATCACCACGATGTTCACCGCCCTCGAAGCGGCGAACCTGAGTGGCCACTCCGCGTCACAGAGCCACGTCTCCTCTCTCATGGACACCTGGGTCGTGCTCCAGGCGAAGCGGACGGAGGGAGCGCGCCACAGGTACGGGTGGATCCTCAAGTCCCGGGGCATCGAACACTCCCGCTACGTCCGGGAGCTTACCGTCACCGACGAGGGCATCGAGTTCGTGGCGACCGACGGCGGCAGAGGGGAGGCTGCGGACTAGCCCATGGACGAGACCCCGAAGGCTCTGGCGAGGGATTGGCACTTCCTCCTCTACGTGGCGGGCATGACCCCTACAGCCGAGGCCGCCCACCGGCGGCTCGAGGCGCTGGTGGCGGACCACGTCGGACCCGATGCCACCGTCGAAGTGGTGGACCTGAATCAGGAGCCCGCCCGGGCCCGCCTCGATGGCATCGTGGCCATCCCCACCGTGATCCGAACCCGCCCGACCCCTCCCCGCACGGTCATCGGGGATCTCACCGACACGGCCGGGGCACTCCGGGGGCTAGGGATTCCCGACGTCTGACGTCAACTGATTCCACCCTCTCTCGGCCCACCCTTGTCCACCCAGACGGGTCGGTCCGCTCGCTCCAGAAGGGGCCCGTCCCCGGCGCTGTCCCCGTACGCCGTCACGTGCCAGCCCACGATGGACCCCACCTCCTCCTCCAGCCGCCGCACCTTCTCCCGTCCCCAGCAGTAGGCCCCGGAGAAACGACCGGTGGCCCGGCCGGTGGCGTCCATCTCCAGCCTGGTCCCCAGGGCGTGGTGGAAGCCGCGTTCCTCCGCCCAGGCTTCCACGGACACCTCCAGCGAGGCGGTGACCAGCACCACGACGTCCCCCTGCGTCCGATGTGCCTCCAGGCGGGCCACCATCTCCGGCCTCAGGAGGGGCTCGATGCCCTCCCTCGCGAACCGCCGTGCCACCGCCTGGAGATCCTCCCACCGGCGACCGGCGAGCACCGTCCGAGCCGCCGCCTCGTGGACCCGGGCCTCCCAGTCGCCCCAGGAGGCCGGGTCCCTTCGCGCCGCCCGCAGCGATGGCGCACTCCGACCCATCCGCTCGAGTGCTCCCCGGATGCCCACCGGGAGGAGCCGCAGGAGGGTACCGGACCCTCCGACGGCCTGGAGAAAGGCCAGGCTCGTATCGCGGCGGGTCAGGGTGCCGTCCAGGTCGAAGACGGTCAGGCGGGGGCGAGTCGAAGACACGGCCCCACAATGCCGGAGGAGCGTCCCGGAGGCCACTTCTCCACCCCCCGAGCCCCGGCCACGGGAACCCTCCACCAGCTTGCCCGCACCCCCCTCCCCCGGCAGATTTCCTCCACGCTGTCCCCCCCGGACCCGACCCCGGTGCCCTCCCCTACGTGCCTCCTCCCGACACCCCCCTCACCCGTCGACTGGGACGGGAGCACGTCCTCCTCACCGGGGCCACCGGCTTCCTCGGGGGCGTGGTCCTGGAGAAGCTCCTCCGCCTCACGCCCGGCGGCGAGCCGGTCTTCGTGCTCCTCCGTCCCCGCCCGGGGCGCACCGCACGGGAGCGACTCCACCGGCTGATGCGCTCGCCGGTCCTCCGGCGGCTCCGGGAATCGGAAGGGATCACCGACGAGGAGTTGGACCGGCGGCTCGTCCCGGTCCCGGGAGACCTCCACCAGAAGGACCTGGGTCTGGAGGCTGGCTTCCGCAGGCGCCTCCAGGACCAGGTGTCGGCCGTGCTCCACTGTGCCGCCGACTGCGACTTCGACGCCCCGCTGGACGACGCCCTCCGGACCAACGTCCTGGGTGCCCGCTCGGTCCTGGCGTTGGCCCGCGATGCAGGAGACGTGCCCCTGGTCCACGTCTCCACGGCCTTCGTGTACGGAGCGGGTGGGGAGCCGGTTCCGGAGGCCGTCCTCGGACCTCCGGCCCACCGGAACGATCCCCCGGAAGCCAGCGCCTTCGACCCCCTGGCCCACACCCACCACCTCCTGTCCCAGGTGCACGAGGTGCGGGACGCCCACCCCTCCTCCGCCACCCGACGCGCGCGGCTCATGTCGGTGCGGGCGGCTCGGGATCTGGCGTGGGGGAACGCCTACACGCTGTCCAAAGGGCTGGGCGAGATGGTGCTCCAGCAGGAGCATGGCCGGGTGCCCCTGCGCATCGTCCGCCCCTCCATCATCGAGCCCTCGGCCGTCGACCCCTTCCCCGGATGGATCGACCGCTCCCGGAATCTGTCGGCCTTCATGGTGGAGGTGGCGCTGGGTCGCCTGCCGGTGGTTCCAGGCCGTCCCGGGGCGGCGCTGGACGTCATCCCGGTGGACCGGGTGGCCAATGCGGTCCTGACCAGCCTCCCCGACCCGGACGATGCCGGGAGCTTCTCGGTCCATCACGCCGTGGCCGGCGAAGAGGGAGCCGTACGCATCGGGGACCTGGTGCGCTGGATGGCCGACGCGCTCTCCGAGGGAGCGACGACCCTGCCGGGCGAACCCCGTCCGGAGACCATGCCCCTCCTGGAGCCGGACGAATTGGACGGGCTCCTCCGGGATCGGATCCGCGAGCTCCGCGCTCAAGGCTCTCCGGAGGCGCGGCGCGAGGCTCGCATCCAGCTCCGGATCCGACAGATGACCCGGCTCTACGAGCCCTTCCTCACGGCCCGACACCGGCTGGAGCGTACCCGTCTGGATCGCCTCCAGGCAGGCCTGGCCCCCGCCGATCGGGCCCTCTTTCCCCTGGGTACCGCCGACCTGGACTGGTCCCGGTACGTCGCGGAGGCCTGGCTTCCGGCCATCCAGCGACTGGTGACCGAGGCCGGCACGCCCCGCGCCGTCGCCCCGTGAGCCCCACCGAGCCCACGCCCTCCATCCCCGACCCGGCGGCCAGCGACGCCCGCGAGCCGTTTCGGCACAAGTGGTGGGGATGGGGCGCGGAAGGAGCCCGCTTCGACATCGAGAACCGGCCTCGCCTCTGGCCGTGGATCTTGAGCCTGGACAACCAGACCGACGAGATCCCTGCCCGCCTTCCGGAGCCGGACCGCGCCTCCATCCGCCTGCGGTCACCCCGGGACACCGACGCCTTCCGGACCGCCCTCGCCGACGTCCTCCCGGAGGGCCGCCTCACCGGCGACGAGGACGAACGCCTCCGCCACGCCTTCGGACGCTCCTTCCGGGACCTGGTGCGCCTCCGCACCGGGGACGTCCCCCATCCACCGGATCTGGTGGCGTTCCCGGAGTCGACGGAGGAGGTGGAGGCGCTGGTGGCCGCCGCCGTGGCCCATGACGTGGTCCTCATCCCCTTCGGTGGGGGCACCAACATCGTGGGGTGTGTCGAGCCCGATGCCGAAGTCCGCCCGGTGGTGACGGTGGACATGACGCGGATGAACCGACTGGTGGAGCTGGACGAACGATCCGGGCTGGCGGTGCTTGAGACCGGGATGTTCGGCCCCCAGGTGGAAGCTGCCCTCCGGGCGAGGGGGTTCACCCTGGGGCACCACCCCGACTCCTTCGTCTATTCGACGCTCGGCGGGTGGATCGCCACCCGCTCCGCCGGAACCCAGTCCAACGAGTACGGGAAGATCGAGGACATGGTGGTGGGGCTCGACGTCGTGACCCCCACCGGACGGCTCCGGGTGAAGCCCCTCCCCGCTGCCTCCAACGGCCCGGACCTCAAGCGACTCCTCACCGGCTCCGAGGGGACCATGGGCATCATCACCCGGGCCACCATGCGGGTGCATCCCATCCCGGAGGTCGAGGACTACCGGCTGATCCTCTTCCCCTCCTTCCGCGACGGAGTGCAGGCGCTCCACGGCTGCGTGCGGGAGGGAGTCATGCCCAGCCTGGCCCGCCTCAGCGACGAGCGGGAGACGGAGTTCATCGCCCACAGCCGGCCGGTCGCCACGGGGCTGGAGCGGTGGCTGCAGAAGCCGGTGAAGGCCTGGCTGGGACTCCGGGGGTACGACCGGCCGGCCCTCATGATCCTGGGCATCGAAGGTCCACGACGCCGGGCCGAGCACCTACGGCACAGCGTCCTCCGCATCCTCCGGGAGCACGGAGGTCTGGACCTGGGGCGGAAGGGCGGCGAGGCATGGAAGGAGTCCCGCTACGACGTCCCCTACCTCCGGGACTACCTGCTGGACTACGGCTTCATCGGCGATTCCTTCGAGTCGGCCACGAGCTGGGGACGGCTGGAGGAACTCCACGCCCGGGTCGTCCCTGCCGTCGAGGCCGCTTGCCAGGAGGTCACCGGACGGCCGGCCTACGTCGGGGCCCACGTCTCCCACCTCTACGAGACCGGGGCGTGCCTCTACCTCACCGTCGGGGCCCACAGCGGCCGGGGGTACGAGCACCTGGAGGCGGAGTACGATGCCATCAAGGCCGCGGCAACCCGGATCTTCGTGGAGGAGGGGGCCGCCCTGAGCCACCACCACGCCGTGGGCTACGAGCACGGACCCTGGCTCGGCGCCGAGCTCTCGGAGCCCGGCGTCCGCCTGGTGGACGCCGCCGTCTCCTCGCTGGATCCCGGCGGCCACCTGGCCCCCTGGAATCTGGGGCCCACAGCCCGCCAGGGGCGCTCGGGATCCCCCTGATGGCGAGGGCCTGATGGAGATCCGACCCTGCTCCGGCGGGGCCGAGCTCCGGGTCTTCGAGGAGCTCCCCGAACGCCTGCACGGGTCGGATCCCTGGTTCGTGCCTCCCGTGCCCGGGTCCGTCCGAGCCCTCTTCCGGCAGGACCACCCGGTGCAGCAGGCCGTCTCCATGACCCCGTACCTGTGCTGGGCGGACGGGGAACCGGTGGGACGCATCGCCAGCATCCGGAACCAGGTCCACGAACGGGTCCACGGCGACGGTGTGGGGTTCTTCGGCTTCTTCGACTTCCGGGACGGCGCGGCGGCGGCAGCGCTCCTGGAGCGAGCTCGCGACGACATGGACCGGGCCGGCCGGAGCACCCTCCGCGGGCCCTACGATCCCACCGCCAACCACCCCGTGGGCATCCTGGTGGAGGGGTACCGGCAGCACCCCGCTCTCCTCACCACCTGGACGCCGCCGTACTACCGGGAAGCCTACGAGGGGCTGGGATTCGAGGGTATTCGCGATCTCTACAGCTACGAGCTGAGGAAGCTGCCGGCCGTGCGCACCAGGCTCGGGGGCATGGTGGCGCGGGGCCGCCGCCAGGGCCTCCGGAGTCGGGCGGCGGACCCGCTGGGTACCCCTGCGGACCTGGACCTGCTGCACCGTCTCTTCAACGAGACCCTCCGGGGCGAGTGGGGCTTCATGCCCATGGCCCGTGGAGCGCTGGAGCGAGGCTTCCGGGACCTGAAGCCGGTGATGGACCGGGAGCTCCTCCGGATCCTGGAGCGGGGCGGCGAACCGGTGGGGCTGGCCCTGGGCTTCCCCGACGTGAACCGTTGGCTGGCGGAGCTCCGGGGGACCCCGTCCTGGTTCCGCCTTCCCCGGCTCCTCTTGCGGAGCTGGCGGGGACGGCCACGTCGTGCCCGGGTGGCGGTCTTCGGCGTCCAGAAGGAGTTCCAGGGGGTGGGGGCCGCCGCCGTCCTCCTGGACGATGTCCTCGAGGCCCTCGAGGCGTACCCCGACGGAGGAGAGTTCTCCTGGGTCCAGGACCAGAACCGAAACGTCCACCACGTCATGCGGTTCGGGGGGTTCCCGAGGACCCGGGTGCACCGCGTCTACGAGCTGCCGCTCACGGGCGCCCGGCGACGGGAGGACGCCCGATGAGCTGGAGCATGTGGCCTCCGAAGCGTCCCGATCTCGGTGCCCTCGATCTGGCCTTCGCGGTTCGCGCCTGCCTCGTGGGGCCCGACGCCGAGGAGGTGGAGGATCGCCTGGAGGCCCGATGGGCCCCGGGCCGCACCCTGGCCACCCTCTCCGTGCGCTCGGCCTTCGATCTGTTCCTGGCCGCCGCCGACCTCCGCCCCGGCGACGAGATCCTCTTCAGCGGGCTCACCGTGGGCGACATGCCCCGCATCGCCCGGCACCACGGTCTGGTACCGATCCCGGTGGACGTGGAGCTGGAGACCGTCACCCCCGCGCTCCCCACCCTGGAGGCGGCCCTCACCCCACGCGCCCGGGTCCTGGTCCTGGCCAACCTCTTCGGCGGTCGGGGAGCGGTGGAGCCCCTCATCCGGAGGGCCCGGGAGGAGGGCCTGCTGGTGGTGGAGGACGATGCCCAGGCCTTCGACGGCGGGGAGTGGCGCGGCCACCCCGAGGTCGACGTCTCCCTGGTGAGCTTCGGGTCCATCAAGACCGCCACGGCGCTGGGCGCCGGGCTGGCGCGGGTGGACCGGCCGGAGCTCCTGACGGCGATGCGGGCCCGGCAGGATGCCTGGCCTCGACAGTCGGCCGCCGCCTTCCTCCAGCGCGTCCTCCGCTACGCCGTCATCACCGGCGGAGCGCGTCCGGCGGCGTACGGAGGCATCGTCCGCGCCGTGCGTGCCGTCGGCGCCGACCACGAGGCCGTCCTCCACGAGACCACCCGGGGCTTCCCCGACGCCGACCTCCTCCAAGGCATCCGACGGCGACCATCCGCTCCCCTCCTCGCACTCCTGGAGCGACGCCTCCGTCGGGGGTCCCGGCGCCTGGACCGTCGCAGGGCCCTGGGCCAAGCCCTGGTGGAGCGCCTGGGCGAGGAGGTGACCGTGCCAGGGCGCCGTCAGGAGGCCCACCAACACTGGCTGACCCCCGTCCTCTCCCGGGATCCCGACGGCCTGGTGGACGCGCTCCGACGGCTGGGCTACGACGCCACCCGGGGCAGGAGCCTGGTGGCCG
>CAKZOQ010000579.1 GCA_937136445.1 uncultured Gemmatimonadota bacterium | reverse complement strand
CGGGAGTTGGCTCGTCTTCGACATGATGGGCCACATCTACCGCATGCCCATGGCTGGCGGGCAGGCGACGCTCCTGACCGAGGAGAGCGGGGTGGCGTGGAACGCCCATCCGCGGATCGCGCCCGACGGGGAGCACATCGCCTTCATCTCGGACCGGGCGGGGCAGTCGGACCTCTGGCTGATGGATGCCGACGGCTCCAACCCCCGCGCCGTGACCACGGACCGGAACCGGGAGCCCAGCACCCCGGTGTGGACACCCGACGGTCGCTACCTGGTGGTGCGTTGGGACCGCATCGGGGACGGCCCCGACGACGAGGGGCTCTGGATGATCCACCGGGATGGGGGCTCGGGGGTGAAGCTGGTGGGCGCCCCGGAGGTGGGCGGGGCGTACTGGCCCTCGGTCTCCCAGGACGGGCGGTACCTGTATTTCCATCAGGTCGCCGGGGGCACGCCTCTCAACGGCGACTTCCAGCTCCGCCGCTACGACTTCGAGACGGGGCGGATCCTGGACCTGACCGCCGGGGACAACGACGGTCCTGCCGCCGGCCGGGTGGGGAGCGGCGGGGCCCACGCCCCGGAAAACTCCCCCGATGGCATGCGGCTCGCCTTCGCCCGGGAGCTCATGGACGGGACCATCACCCGGCGGGGGGACGAATACGGCCCCCGGAACTCCCTCTGGCTGCGGGATCTCGAGACTGGCGAGGAGCGCAAGATCGCCGATCCCGTCGTCCTCCGCGGCGACGAGCTCCGTACCATGGCCGGCTACGACTGGACCCCCGACGGCGGGGGGCTGGTCTACACCCGGGGCGGGAAGATCCAGCGCCTGGACCTGGCCACGGGACAGAGCGCCACCATCCCCTTCGAGGCCCGGGTCCTCCGCACCGTCTCGGAGCAGGCCTACAACTCCTTCCGCGTGGACGACGCCCCCTTCCAGCCGCAGTTCCTCCGCTGGCAGACCCGGTCCCCCGACGGGGAGTGGCTCGCCTTCCAGGCGGTGGGGCAGGTCTTCGTCATGTCCCTCCCGGACGGGGAGCCTCGCCGGCTCACGCCCGCCGGGTTCGACCTCACCGAGTACGCACCGGCCTGGTCGCCGGACGGGGCGTGGCTCGCCTTCACGGCCATGGGCCCCGAGGGTCGGGGTCATCTCTACCGGGCCCGGCCCTCGGGCGGGGAACCGGAGCGCCTCACCGAGCGGGAGGCCTTCTACACCCATCCGGTCTGGAGCCCCGACGGCTCCGAGGTCCTCCTGACCCGGGGCGGCGGGGCCACGGCCCGGGGGAGGACCGTCACCCACAACGCCTACTTCGATCTGGTGCGGGTGCCGGCGGCTGGTGGGGCGGCGACGCTGGTGACCACGGTCCAGCCTCCCACGGGGACCAGCCCGGGCTCCTTCGCCCGGAGGGCCATCGTCCAGGCCTCCTACGGACCCGACGGCCGCATCTTCTTCCCCGAGCCCATGGAGCTCGAGGGCCAGGACGACATGGTCATGGGGCTGGTCTCGGTCCGCCCCGACGGCTCGGACCGCCGCGTCCACATGAGCGCGCCCTTCGCCGACGAGATCGTCCCTTCGCCCGGGGGCGACTGGGTGGCCTTCCAGCAGGGGGACAACGCCTTCGTCCTTCCGTTCCCCTCCGTCGGCCTCGGCGGCGAGCCCGTGCACATCGTGAAGGGTGGGAGCACGCCCCTTCCCGTGACCCAGGTGAGCCGGGAGGGCGGGCTCTGGCTCCGCTGGCTGGACGGCTCGACGCTGGAGTTCGGGAGCGCCAACCTCCACTACACCTACCGGCCGGACGCCGGTACCGCCGACACCACCCGCATCGAGTTCACGGTGGAGAAGGACCGGGCCGACGGCGTCGTGGCCGTCGCCGGGGCCCGCATCATCCTGCCCCACGACAGCACCGTCATCGAGGAGGGCACGGTCGTCGCCGAGGACGGGCGGATCCGGTGCGTGGGCGCCGGCGACGCCTGCGATGTCTCCGACGCGGACCGGGTGGTGGACGCTTCGGGGATGACGGTGATCCCGGGTCTCATCGACATGCACTCCCACCACTACCGTGAGCACCGGGGCCACCGCCCGAGCCGCGACTACGAGGTGGCCAGCTACCTGGCGTACGGCTTCACCACCACGCTGGACAACTCCATGTGGTCGGAGAACATCTTTCCCACCGCCGAGCGCATCGAGGCGGGACGGATGATCGGGCCCCGCACCTTCAGCACCGGCGATCCGGTCTACGAGGGGGACGGGCCGAACCAGAACGCCATCGAGAGCTACACGACGGCGCTGGAGAACGTGCGGCGGCTCAAGTCCTGGGGCGCGGTCTCCATCAAGCAGTACTCCTACCCCCGGCGTGACCAGCGCCAATGGGTCACCGACGCGTCCCGCCGGGAGGGCCTGGCCGTGGTGGGGCATTGGAACCCGGGGGTCGTCCTCGACGGGCACACGAGCTGGGAGCATACCCTGGCATGGCCCGTCATCCACCGGGATGTGACCGAGCTGTACGGCCGGGCCGGCGCCGTCTATTCGCCCACCCTGGTGGTGGGGGGGCATGGGGCGTCCAACATCGACTGGTTCTTCCAGAAGGACGACGTCTGGAAGGACCCCAAGCAGCGCGACTGGATGCCCTGGCGCATGCTCACCTTCCTCCGGGAGCGCCCCAAGGTCCCCCAGACGGATTACAGCTACCCCCTCACGGTGCAGGGCATCGGGGACATGATCGCCGCGGGGGGGCACGCCGCCGTCGGGGGCCACGGAGAACATCACCCCCTTGCCCCCCACTGGAACATCTGGATGTATGCCGACGTCCTCGGGCCCATGGAGGCACTGCGCATCGCCACCTCCGACGGGGCCTGGTTCCTGGGAGCCACCGAGGACATCGGCACCCTGGAGGGGGGCAAGCTGGCCGACCTCCTGGTGCTGAACTCCAACCCGCTGGAGGACATCACCCGCACCCTGGACATCCGGTACGTGATGAAGGACGGCCGGCTCTACGAGGCCGCGACGCTGGACGAGGTCTGGCCCCGCCAGCGGGCCTTCGGGGAGCGCTACTGGATCGATCCCGCCGCCCTGGTGGACGACGCCGTGCCGCTGGAGCCGGGGGGCTGAGGTTGCGGGGCGCCACGGTCTTCGACGGCTCCGGGGGTGCGGGCCGAGGGAGGTGCCCGTGGCGAGCTGGCTTCCCTACGAGATCAGCATCTGGCTGGCACGCTCAGGCGATGAAGGCCTTGAGCGCCTGAACGACGGCAGGGTAGTGCTGCGCCACGTATTCACTCTCCAGGTCGTTGTAGCGCGTCTCGTGATCCTTGGCCAGCGCCCCTTCCGCCACCCACTCGGTGTCGTCGGCGACGGGCTCCGCCCGCGGGAGCGCCGGGGTGGAGGTCACGTAGCGCCGGAAGACGTCGAGGGTCGCCACCGGGATCGCCAGGGTTCCCGCGATCCCTCCCTTGAGTGCCACGGAGACGACGGCGCGGACCCCCTGCCGTTGGTCCCCTTTCCCCACTTTCAGGAAGAGCTGGGCCGGGTCGAGCCCCGTGAGCCGCTGCATGGCGGCGGCGGACTGGAGGATCTTCTGACCATAGACGGCCGGGACGTTGGCGACGCTGGCGACGGATCGCTGGAGGAAGGCCACGTAGTCCTGAAGGGACAGCGACTCGTCGACGGCCTCCGACCCCGGATCGGCCGATTCGGGGAGCTTCTTCGTCGGGAGGACGTCGGTGCCGAGCCCCAGGGG
>CAKZOQ010000578.1 GCA_937136445.1 uncultured Gemmatimonadota bacterium | reverse complement strand
CAGGACATCCGGAGTGATCCCGCCGCCGCCGAAGAGGGTCCGGCCCGCCATGGAGGAGACGGTGGGACGTCCCTCCAGCTCCGGTGCCGTGGTGATCTGCCCGGAGAGCGCGAGCGCCGGGTGGCCGTCCTGGACCTCCTCGGCCCGGTCCTCGTCCTCCTTGTGGATGGAGCGGCCCACCGGCGTATACCAGCGGGCCGTGGTGAGGCGGAGGACGTTCCCACCGCTGAGCTGGAAGAGGCTCTGGACGACGCCCTTTCCGAAGGTGGACTCGCCCACGACAAGCGCCCGGTCGTGATCCTGCAGCGCTCCCGCGACGATCTCCGAAGCCGAGGCAGAGGCGCCGTCCACCAGCACCAGCACCGACAGACCGTCGTACCGATCCCCCCGGCTGGCCCGGTAGGTCTCGTTCTGGGTGGCAGCGCGGCCACGAGTCTCCACGATGGCCGCGCCGGATTCCAGGAAGAGGTCGCTGACGGCGATCCCCTCGTCCAGGAGGCCTCCGGGGTTCCCGCGCAGGTCCAGCACCAGCTCCTCCATCCCCTGATCCCGGAGGGAATCCACCGCCTGGCGGATCTCACCGGACGACGTGCCCAGCACGCTCTGCAGGGGGACGTAGCCGATGCCCTCCTCCAGCATGGTGGCGAAGGGCACGGCACGGAGCTGGATCTCCTCCCGGTTGAGGGTGAAGGAGATGGGGTCCTCCACACCGGGACGGAGCATCTTCACCGACACCGGGGTGCCGGGTTCGCCGCGCAGGAGGTCCACCGCCGTCCCCGACGCCATGGTGTCGGCGGGAATGCCCTCGATCTCGAAGAACTGGTCGCCGGAGCGGATCCCCGCACGCCCACCGGGGCCGCCGGGCATGGGGGTCACCACCGTGACCCATCCGTTGCGCTCGATGACCTCGAGCCCAACCCCGCCGTAGTCCCCCTCGGTGCGGATGCGGAGGTTCTCGTAGTCCACCGCCGGGAGATAGGAGGAGTAGGGGTCGTCCAACTCCTCCAACACGCCTTCGATGGCGGAGTCGTAGAGGTCGGGAAGGGCGACATCGTCCACGAAGGAGGACTCCACCCGATCCATGACCTCCTGGAAGAGGCGGACCTTCACGTACACGTTCTCCGCCCGATCCACCCCTTCCTGGAGGAGCCACCCACCGGTGCCCACGGAGAGCACCACAAGCAACGCCGGGACCAGGATTCCTCGCCTCATCGACACCTCACCTCACTCGGGGATCGCCGCGGGAGCCCGCTTCGGGTCCCTGCGACACACCAAGGCACTAAACCGCGCCATCCTGGAAGGTTTCCGGGAACTCGGCCTGGAGGACGGTCCGGATGCGCTGGTGGACGGCCTCGGGACGGTCGCCTCCGGGCACCACCCGGACCCCGGGCTCGGACTCCGACAGAGCGACGTAGCCCTCCCGGACCCGGCGGCGGAAGTCGCCTCCCTCCCCCTCCATCCGGTCCGGCGCCGTGCCCTCACGGGCCTGCCGCCGAGCGCCGACCTCCACCTCCACGTCCAGGAGCAGACAGAGGTCGGGCTCGAGGTCTCCCGTGGCCAAGCGGTTGGCCTCCCGAATCTCGTCCAGGGGCAGGCCT
>CAKZOQ010000577.1 GCA_937136445.1 uncultured Gemmatimonadota bacterium | reverse complement strand
AGCATCTCCGTCTCCGAGCGGTGCTCGTGGAAGACCTCGTGGGTGAGGAAGTCGGAGGTGCGGCGGGCGAACCCCGGAAGCTCCGAGGCCTCCACCGAGCCATCCAGCTCCTCGGTGGTGAAGGGCGCCGGCTCCCCACCGTGGAAGCAGGCCAGGAGCTCGTCCACCTCGTCGGGGCCGGTGGTCTCGTCCAGCGAGATGCCCAGGGTGCCGTCGCCGAAGTCCCGAAGGTTGATCCCCGCCGTCTCGCAGGCGTCCAGGACACCCGTGGCACCGTCTTCGCCGGCGGGCCGCACCCGCAGCGTGTCGAAGGCGACCTCCGTGAGGATCTCGTGACCCAGCCGCTCCAGACCGGCGCCCAGCAGACCGGTGAGCCGACGGATCCGCTCGGCCATGGCCCGCAGCCCGTCCGGTCCGTGGTAGACGGCGTAGGCACCGGCCATGATGGCCAGGAGGACCTGGGCGGTGCAGATGTTGGAGGTGGCCCGCTCCCGACGGATGTGTTGCTCCCGTGTCTGGAGGGCCATGCGCAGCGCCCGCTTCCCGTCGGCGTCCACACTCACCCCGATGATCCGCCCGGGCATCTTCCGCTTGTAGCGCTCGGCGGCGGCCATGTAGGCGGCGTGGGGTCCGCCGAAGCCCAGGGGCACCCCGAAGCGCTGGGTGCTCCCCACCGCCACGTCCGCCCCCCATTCCCCGGGAGGGGTGAGGAGGGCCAGGGAGAGGAGGTCGGCGCAGGCGATGACGGTGGCGCCCTGCTCCCGGGCCCGGGCGGCGAAGCCCCGGTAGTCCAGCACCGAGCCGTCGGTGGCCGGGTAGGGAAGCACCACCCCGAACACCCCGTCGTGGAGCTCGAAGGTGGCGGGGTCCCCCACCACCACCTCCACGTCCAGCGGCCAGGCCCGGGTCCGCACCACCTCGATGGTCTGGGGATGGCAGCCTTCGGACACGAAGAAGGTGTCGGCACCGCCTCGGGCATCCTGGTGGGCCAGGTGCATGGCCTCGGCCGTGGCCGTGGCCTCGTCCAGGAGGGAGGCGTTGGCGATCTCCAGGCCCGTGAGGTCCATCACCATGGTCTGGAAATTGAGGAGCGCCTCCAGCCGTCCCTGGCTGATCTCGGCTTGGTAGGGCGTGTACTGGGTGTACCAGCCGGGGTTCTCCATGACGTTCCGGAGGATGACCCCGGGCGTCACGGTGTCGGAGTACCCCATCCCCAGGTACGAGCGACGCACCTCATTCTCCCCGGCGATCTCCGCCAGCTCCGCCAGGAGGTCGGATTCCGGCGTGGCATCGGGCAGTTCCAACCGGCCGGAGTAGCGGATGGCGGCGGGGACGGTGTCCCGGACCAGGTCGTCCAGGGAGTCGTAGCCGACAGCGTCCAGCATGGCCTGGATCTCCGTGTCGTCGGGACCCAGGTGGCGGCGAGGGAAGTCGGCGGGGCGGCGGAGAGACGTGGTCACAGGAGCGGTCTCACGGAAAAGAGCCGCGCCGCCGGAGGGCGATCACGCGGCTCTGTTTGGAATCGATTCGGGTGCGGAACGTCCGCGGGGGAGTGCGACCCCGGTCGCCCCCCGTGGTTCCGCCCTCCCGAGCGCCGTTCAGGGCTCCAGGTGGGCCTGGTAGGCTTCCGCGTCCATGAGCTCCTCCACCGCCCCGGCATCTGCCACCTTGAGGCGGATCATCCACCCCTTTCCGTAGGGGTCCTCGTTGACGAGGGAGGGGTCGTCGTCCAGCTCCCGGTTCACCTCCACGACCTCTCCCTCCATCGGGCAATAGAGGTCGCTGACCGCCTTCACGGCCTCGATGGTCCCGAAGATATCCATCTCGCCGAAGGAGTCCCCTTCCTCTGGGAGCTCGACGAAGACCACGTCCCCCAGCTCTCCCTGGGCGTAGTCGGTGATCCCCACCAGGAAGACGCCCTCCTCGTCGGTGCGCTTCAGGTACTCGTGCTCCTCGGTGTAGCGGAGGTCGGCGGGGTAGTCGGACATCGGTGGGGTCTCCGGGGTCTGGTGGCCTGCAAATGGTTGGGCGGAGGATGACGTCGGGGCGAACCGACGTCAAGCTCGTTGGTATGCACGGGGGCGGGCGGGTCCACCGGCGGCATCCGCCTGCTAGATTCAGAGGCTGGCCG
>CAKZOQ010000576.1 GCA_937136445.1 uncultured Gemmatimonadota bacterium | reverse complement strand
ACTTCAACGTCCTCCTCTATCCGGAGGTGGGCGGGCAGGCGGCGAGCTACCTCAAGCGCACCTTCGGCCAGCCCTACACCCAGGTCGTGCCCATCGGCATCGGCGCCACCCGGGACTTCGTGGAGGAGGTGGCCGGGATCTGCGAGCTGGAGGTGGATGACGAGCTCGCCGACCTGGACTCGCGCCTCCCCTGGTACTCCCGCTCGGTGGACTCCACGTACTTCACCGGGAAGCGGGTCTTCGTCTTCGGCGACGCCACCCACGCCGTGGCCATGGCGCGGGTCGCCGCCGAGGAGCTGGGCTTCGAGGTGGTGGGGCTGGGGTGCTACAACCGGGAGTTCGCCCGGGACGTCCGGGCCGCCGCCAAGATCTACGGCGTCGAGCCCCTCATCACCGACGACTACCTGGAGGTGGAGGCGGCCGTGAAGGAGCTGGCGCCCGAGATGGTCCTCGGGACCCAGATGGAGCGACACATCGCCAAGCGACTCAAGACCTTCTGCGCCGTCATCTCGGCGCCGGTGCACGTGCAGGACTTCCCGGCGCGGTATTCGCCGGTCATGGGCCCGGAAGGCGCCAACGTCCTCTTCGACACCCTGGTGCACCCCCTGGTCATGGGGCTCGAGGAGCACCTCCTGGGCATGTTCCAGGACGACTTCGAGTTCGGCAACGACCAGGGCCCGTCGCACCGGGCCGGGGCGGGCTTCCAGGCGCGAGACCTCGACGAGGCGCCGGCCGCCGGGCACCCGAGCCACCGGAACGGCGATTCGGCCCACGAGCCCGCCGCCGCGGCGGCTCCGGACCCCGTCCCCTCCGGCGACCCCGTCTGGACGCCGGACGCGCAGGCCGAGCTCAAGAAGATCCCCTTCTTCGTGCGGAAGAAGGCCAAGCGCAACACGGAGAACTTCGCCGCCGACCAGGGCATCCATCCCATCTCGGTGGAGACCCTCTACGAGGCGAAGGCCCACTTCGGAGGGGGCCGCTGATGGCCGCACGGACCTCCGACGCCTTTCGCGTCACCGTCGTCACCATGAACGGGCACCTCATCGGGGCCCTGGAGCGTGCCGGCCGTCGCATGGCAGGCGCCGGAGTGGAGCTGTCGGTACACGTCGCCGCGGACTGGGCCGCCGACGCCGCGGCGCTGGAGGCCTGCCGGACGGATCTCGGCATCACCGACGTGGTCTTGGTGAGCCAGCTCTTCCTGGAGGAGCACGCCCAGGCGGTGAAGGACGTCCTGGAGGAGCACCGGGAGCGCTACCACGCCCTCGTCTGCATCCTCTCCGAGGGACCCGTGGTGAAGCTCACCCGGATGGGGAAGCTCGACATGAGCGCCTCCGCCCAGGAGGAGCGCGGCCGCTGGCACCCCCTCTCCCTCCTGAAGAAGCTCAAGGGCGAACGGAAGGGCGGCGGCGCCTCCGGCAAGCGCCAGATGATGGTGCTGCGGACGCTCCCCAAGGTCCTGAAGTACATCCCGGGCCCCGCCCAGGACCTGCGGGCCTACATGCTCACCATCCAGGCCTGGCTCTCCGGGTCCGAAGACAACCTGGTGACGCTCCTGGGCATGCTGGTGGACCGCTACGGCCCGACCGATCTGGGGGCCACCGACCTGGGCGCCGGCTCCGGCGAGCTGGTCCGCTACCCCGACGCGGGCCTCTACCATCCGGACCTGCCCGGCGTGGGGGTCACCGAGGCGCTGGACGACCTTCCGGCACGGCCCACCGGGCTGGCTCCGGGCGAGGACCCGCTGGGAACCGTGGGCCTGCTGGTCATGCGCTCCTACCTCCTGGCAGGAAACACCGCCCACTACGACGCGGTGATCCGGAGCCTGGAGGCGCGGGGCCTGAGGGTCCTCACCGCCTTCGCCTCCGGGCTGGACAACCGCGACGTCATGCGGCGCTTCTTCCTGGACGACCAGGGTCGGACCCGGGTGGACGCCCTGGCCTCCCTCACCGGCTTCTCGCTGGTGGGCGGGCCGGCCTACAACGACGCCGACGCCGCCCAGGGCATCCTGGCCGAGCTCGACGTCCCCTGCCTGACGCTGGTGCCGCTGGAGTTCCAGAGCGTGGAAGAGTGGGAGGCCGACCCCCGGGGTCTCGGCCCCCTGCAGACCGCCCTCATGGTCTCCGTGCCGGAGCTGGACGGGTCGATCGCGCCCCACGTCTTCGGCGGACGGGCGGACGGCCCTGGTGGTCCCCACCCCGACACGAGCCCCATCCCCGAGCGGGTGGAGCGCATCGCCGACCGCATCGGCGCCATGGTGGGCCTCCGGACCACGCCCCGCTCCCAGCGGAAGGTGGCCGTGGTCCTCTTCAACTTCCCGCCCAACGCGGGGAGCGTGGGAAGCGCCGCCTACCTGGATGTCTGGGCCTCCCTCCAGGCCACGCTCGCGCGGCTGGACGGCGAGGGCTACGACGTGGAGGTACCCGCGGACGCCGACGCCCTCCGGGAGGCCGTCCTGGGGACGAGCCCCGACGGGAACGCCTCACGGTTCGGGACGCCGGCCCACGTGGGCGCCCGCACCGCCGTGGACGACTATCTCCGTTCCGCGCCGTCCTGGCTGGACGAGGTCGAGGCCGTCTGGGGCGCTGCCCCGGGCCGCGAACTCACCGACGGGCAGGGGCTCTTCGTCCTGGGCCGGCGGTTCGGGAACGTCTTCGTGGGGGTGCAGCCGCCCTTCGGCATCGAAGGCGACCCCATGCGGCTCCTTTTCGAAGGCGGCTACGCTCCCACCCATGCCATGGCCAACTTCTACCGTTGGCTGCAGCGGGACTTCGGGGCCCACGCCTACCTCCATTTCGGGACCCACGGGGCGCTGGAGTTCCTCCCGGGCAAGCACACCGGTCTCTCCGGGAGCTGCTGGCCGGACCGACTCCTGGGCGACGTGCCCAACTACTACCTGTACGCCGCCAACAACCCCTCGGAGGGGACGTTGGCCAAGCGACGGGCCGCCGCCACCCTCGTCACCTACCGGACGCCCAGCGTCACCAAGGCCGGCCTCTACAAGGGTCTGGTGCGCCTCCGGGCGTCGCTGGACCGGCTGGCGGGGATGGAGGCCGACGACGACGCGGTGGCCGCCGAGCTGGAGGCCGTGCAGGTGGAGGCCGACGCCATGGGACTCCTCCCGGACGGCGACGCCGGGCAGGGATCGGCACCGGACGACCTCGGCACCCTCCTCCCCTACCTCCGGGAGCGGCTTCTGGAGCTGGAGTACTCGCTCATCCCCCACGGACTCCACGTGGTGGGGCGGAGCGCCGGACCCGAAGAGCGGGCCGACCTCCTGCAGGCGGTGGCGCAGGCCGGCCGACCCGAGCGCGACGTCCCCGCTCTCGCCGACCTCCTGCCCGGGGTCCGCTCGGGGGACGCCCACGGCTCTCCCGCCGAACAGGAGCTGGCGGCCCCCTTCACCGCCCTGGCCACCGAGGGTCCCGACGCAGCGCTCCGGATCTTCCGGGAGCTGGGCGCCGACACCGCGGACGCCCGCCGCCTGGTGGACTACCTCGCCGAGACCGATGCCCTCCTCCGGGACGACCGGGAGCTGGACGGCCTGGTCCGGGCGCTGGACGGCCGCTTCGTACCGCCGGCCCCCGGCGGCGACCTTCTGCGACGACCAGAGGTCTTGCCCACCGGGCGCAACCTCTACGCCTTCGACCCCTACCGCATCCCCGACGCCGGGGCCTGCGCCGAGGGGGATCGGCTGGTGGAGGCGCTCCTGGAGCGGGCCACCACCGACGGCACGCCCCTCCCGGAGACCGTGGCCATGGTCCTCTGGGGCACGGACAACATGAAGCGCAACGGTGCGCCGGTGGCCCAGGCCCTGGCCCTCATGGGCGCCGCGCCCCGCTTCGACACCTACGGTCGCCTGGCCGGTGCCTCGCTCGTGCCGCTGCACGAGCTGGGCCGTCCCCGCATCGACGTGGTCATGACCACCTCGGGCGTCTTCCGCGACCTCCTTCCGCTCCAGATCAAGCTCCTGGCCGAGGCCGCCCTCGCGGCCGCCACGGCCGACGAGCCCACGAACCGCAACTACGTCCGCAAGCACGCCCTGGAGCAGGCCGAAACGCTGGGGTGCAGCCTCGAGGAGGCCGCCCTCCGCGTCTTCAGCAACGCCCAGGGAGCCTACGGGGCCAACGTGAACCTCATGGTGGACCGGAGCGTCTGGGAAGACGAGGACGCCCTGGCCGATGCCTTCCTCACGCGGAAGTCCTTCGCGTACGGCACGGACGGCCGGGCCACGGCCCAGCCCGAGCTCATGCAGCACGCCCTCCGCGACGTGGGCTTCACCTTCCAGAACCTGGATTCGGTGGAGCTGGGCGTCACGGACGTGGACCAGTACTTCGACTCGCTGGGTGGGCTCACCCGCCTGGCGTCCCGCGGAAAGGAGCGCGCCGTCCCCGCCCTCATCGGAGACGAGACCCGCGGCGAGGCCCGGGTGCGATCCCTCGACGAGCAGATCGCCCTGGAGGCTCGCACCCGCATCCTCAATCCCCGCTGGTACGAGGGGATGCTGGACCACGGCTATCAGGGGGTCCGGGAGCTGGAAAGCCGGGTCACGACGGCCATGGGCTGGTCCGCCACCACTGCCACGGTGCCCGAATGGGTCTACCAGCAGGTGGGCGAGACCTTCGTGCTGGATCCGGAGATGCGCGCGCGCCTCTCCGAGCTGAACCCCCATGCCACGGCCGGCATGGCCTCCCGACTGGTGGAGGCCTGCGACCGGGGCTATTGGGCCCCTGACGACGAGACACTCGACCGTCTGCACGACATCACAGACGAACTGGAGGACAGGATGGAAGGCGTAGAGCCGGAGTTCGCGGCATGAGCCGCGGTACGACGTTGCCCGTGGTGAACGGGAAGGGAAGCGGGAACGACTCCGCCGGAGACGGCGAAGGCAGCCTGCAGATGCACATGGACCCCGACGAGAAGATCGACGGGGCCCTGGTGATCGCCGTCTATGGGAAGGGGGGGATCGGGAAGTCCACGACCTCCTCCAACCTCTCGGCGGCGCTGGCGCTGCAGGGACATCGGGTGGTGCAGGTGGGGTGCGACCCCAAGCACGACTCCACCTTCACCCTCACCAAGTCGATGATCCCCACGGTCATCGACACCCTGGCCGAGGTGGACTTCCACGCCGAGGAGCTCCGCACGGAGGACTTCGTGCACGAGGGCTACGCCGGGGTGATGTGCGTGGAGACCGGGGGACCCCCGGCGGGAACCGGCTGCGGAGGCTACGTCGTGGGCCAGACGGTGAAGCTGCTCAAGCAGCATCACATCCTGGAGGAGGCCGACGTGGTCGTCTTCGACGTGCTGGGCGACGTGGTGTGCGGCGGATTCGCCGCACCCCTCCAGCACGCGCACCGGGCGCTCATCATCAGTGCCAACGACTTCGACTCCATCTTCGCCATGAACCGCATCGTCGCGGCCATCAAGG
>CAKZOQ010000575.1 GCA_937136445.1 uncultured Gemmatimonadota bacterium | reverse complement strand
CACACGACAGCAGCTCGTGGAGCCCCGGGTCGTGGACCTCAACGCCGTGGTGCACAGCGCCCAGCGGATGCTCCTGCGGCTCCTCGGAGAGCACGTCCTCCTCACCACCCGGCTGGACCCCGACCTGCCGCAGGTGGTCATCGATCCCGGGCAGGTGGAGCAGGTCCTGGTGAACCTCTCGGTGAACGCCCGCGACGCCATGCCCGACGGCGGCCGCCTCACCATCACCACCGAGGCCGTGGATCCGCCCGGCGAGGCGGCGGACGGTGCGGGGCCCTGGGCTCTTCTCCGGGTGGACGATGAGGGGGTGGGGATGGATCCGGAGACGGTGGACCGCATCTTCGAGCCCTTCTTCACCACCAAGCCCCCCGGGGAAGGGAGCGGCCTGGGGCTGGCGGTGGTCTTCGGTGTGGTCGAGGACAGCGGAGGCGAGATCCAGGTGCGGACGGAGCCGGGGGACGGAACGACCTTCGAGATCTGCCTCCCCGGCGCCTCCGGGTCGGAGCCGGCCGACGACGCAGCCACCGTCCCCGAGCTCCCCCGGGGGAGCGAGACCATCCTGGTGGTGGAGGACGACGAACCGGTGCGCCGGGTCATCCGCCGGAGCCTGGAGCGCCTGGGCTACACCCTGTTGGTGGCGCCCGACGGCCGCGAGGCCCTGGGCGCGCTCCAGAACGCCGAGGGGCCCATCCACCTCCTTCTCAGCGACGTGGTGATGCCCCACATGGGGGGACGAGAGCTCTCGGAGAGGATCCGGGAACTCCACCCGGAGGTGGGCGTGCTCCTCATGTCCGGCTACACCGACGACCAGGTGATCCGGCAGGGGGTGCGCGACGCCGACGTGGCCTTCCTGCAGAAGCCCTTCACCGCCACCGAGCTCTCCTGGAGCGTCCGGGAGGCGCTGGACCGAGGCGACGGCTGAGCCGGGATCGCGCCACGCACCCGGGGGCCTTCCTCAGTCCGCGGCGGCCACCTCCTGGGGCTCCGTTGCCTCCTCCACGTAGAGCTCCCCGCCCTTGTCCCGGAACTCCCGGGCCTTCTCCTCCATGCCAGCCTCCACGGCATCCACCGTCTCCAGCCCCTGCTCGGCCGCGAATCGACGGATGTCCTCGGTGATCTTCATGGAGCAGAACTTCGGGCCGCACATGCTGCAGAAGTGGGCCACCTTCGCGCCCTCGGCGGGGAGGGTCTCATCGTGGTATTCCAGCGCCGTCTGGGGGTCCAGAGCCAGGTTGAACTGGTCCCTCCAACGGAATGCGAAGCGGGCGCGGGAGAGGGCGTCGTCCCACTCCTGGGCCCGGGGGTGGCCCTTGGCCAGGTCGGCGGCGTGGGCGGCGATCTTGTAGGTGACGACGCCGCGCTTGACGTCGTCCCGGTTGGGCAGACCCAGGTGCTCCTTGGGTGTGACGTAGCAGAGCATGGCGGTGCCGTACCACCCGATCTGGGCGGCACCGATGGCGCTGGTGATGTGGTCGTACCCCGGCGCCACGTCCGTCGTCAGCGGCCCCAGCGTGTAGAACGGGGCCTCGTCACACCACTCGAGCTGCTTCTCCATGTTCTCGCGGATCATGTGCATGGGGACGTGCCCCGGCCCCTCGTTCATGACCTGCACGCCGTACTCCCAGGCGATCTTCGTGAGCTCGCCCTGGACCTTCAGCTCGGCGAACTGGGCCTCGTCGTTGGCGTCGGCGATGGAGCCCGGCCGCAATCCGTCGCCCAGCGAGAAGCTCACGTCGTAGCGGGCCATGATCTCGCAGAGCTCGCGGAAGTGGGTGTAGGTGAAGTTCTCCCGGTGATGCGCCATGCACCACTTGGCCAGGATGCTTCCCCCACGACTCACGATCCCCGTCAGCCGGTCCGCCGTCAGCGGAATGAAGCGGAGCAGCACCCCGGCGTGGACGGTGAAGTAGTCCACCCCCTGCTCGCACTGCTCGATGATGGTGTCGCGGTAGATCTCCCAGGTGAGTTCCTCCGGGACCCCGCCCACCTTCTCCAGCGCCTGGTAGATCGGCACGGTGCCGATGGGCACCGGCGAGTTCCGGAGGATCCATTCCCGGGTCTCGTGGATGTCGTCGCCGGTGGAGAGGTCCATGACGGTATCGGCCCCCCACAGCGTGGCCCAGCGAAGCTTCTCCACCTCCTCGTCGATGGAGGAAGTGACGGCCGAGTTCCCGATGTTCGCGTTG
Organism: uncultured Gemmatimonadota bacterium; assembly: GCA_937136445.1. Classification (GTDB taxonomy): domain Bacteria; phylum Gemmatimonadota; class Gemmatimonadetes; order Longimicrobiales; family Gaopeijiaceae; genus JAJCZZ01. The sequence continues at coordinate 3,636 of CAKZOQ010000575.1, read as the reverse complement.
ATCTTCACCTTGAAGTTCCGGCCGATGATCATCGGCTCGATCTCCGGGTGGTTGATGTTCGCCGGGATGATGGCGCGGCCCCGGGCGACCTCGGATCGGACGAATTCGGGATCCATGCCCTCGCGGAGCGCCACGAACTCCATCTCCGGCGTGATCTCGCCGTCTCGGGCGTAGGTCATCTGGGTGACCGGGGAGCCGCCACGTAGGGTCCGGCGCGCGAGTCCGTCCGGCATCTCCACGTCGCCCTCGGCCAGGGAACGGGTCCGGCCCGTCTCCTCCACGTCCCGGGCCCGGATCCACTCCTCCCGGAGGCCCGGAAGACCCTGGCGCACGTCCAGCTCCCGAGGGCCCGACGTGTCGTAGACGCGAAGGTTGTCCTCGCCTGTGAGGTGGATCTCGCGCATGGGGACGCGGATGCCTCGAGAGCCTTCGACGAAGACCTTCCGGGCGTTGGGAAAGGCGCCGGGGTAGTCGGTGCCGACATCATCGGTGGACGGTGCCACGCGACGGGGGGACTCGGCGGGGCGTCCGTTCTGCTCGCTCATGGTGCTCCCGTGGGATGGGGCGGAGCGAGCGGGCAAAAAATGGTGGCCGAGGACGAGGCCGGTCGTCCTACGGCCACCAGGGGGACGAACGGCATGGTCGAGCCCGCCCGTCGCCGCGCTCCCTCCGCCGGTGTGAACCGGATCAGGTTCCAAGGGTCTGTCTCAACCACCGACACTTGGTCGGGTGGTGCCCCTGGCGGCTGAAACCAACATACACGGAGGGCGCCGCAGCAGCCAGCGCGCTCCCCCACGCCTTGATCCGCCCCGAGCCACCCGTCTACCCTCCGACATGCGTTCCTCGAGTCTGCACCCCACGCCTCGACCCGCCTCCGCCGGGGCCCTCCTCGGCGGCATGACCCTGATCCTGGCCCTCTCCGCCGGAGCCCTGGGAGCGCAGGACGGCGGAGGTGCGACCATCCCGTGCGCCGTCCCCCTGACCTGGTACCTGGACTCGGTGGACCCCCGGTTCGGGTTCACCCGGGAAGAGGTCGCGACGGCGGTGGAGGAGGCCGCCGAGCTGTGGGAGGACGCCGTAGGCTCCGCCATCCTCCCCCGGGATCCTTCCGAGGGGCTCCCCGTCCGCCTCCACTACGACGGGCGGCAGGAGACCCTGCAGCGCCGACTGGAGCGAGAGGGCGAGTTGCAGGACGCCGCCCGGGTCATCGACGAGGGTCGGGCCGATCTGGAGGCCCGGAACCTCGCTCTGGAGCGAGACCACGCGGCCCACACCCGGCGGGTCGAAGCCCTCCTGGGACGCATCCGTCGGCATCAGGACGAGGTGGCCCGGGCCCAGCGCGGCGACCCCCTCGCCGAGGAGGAGCGGGCGGCACTACGGCAGAGGGGAGAGGCGCTCATGGAGGAACAGCGGACGCTGCGGACCGCCGCTGAGGAACTGGTCCTCCGGGAGGAGGAGCTGGTGGCGCGGACCCGGAGTCTGAACCAGGCCATCGAGGAGCGGAACCAGGGGGTCCTCGAGTTGCGACGGGACTTCCCACCGACCACGCCCGAGGCGGGGCGGTACGACGAGCAGGTGGAGCGGAGGAACGGCCGGGTCCGTCGCGTAGCCCGAAGCATCACCCTCTTCCGCTTCGCCGACCGGGACGCCCTGGTCCGCGTGGCCGCCCACGAGTTCGGACACGCCCTCGGGCTGGGGCACGCCGAGCACCCGGACGCGGTGATGAGCGCCCTGACCGGGGCCGGGGGCCCCACCTGGCTCCACCCCCAGGACCGGACCCTGCTGGCCCGACGCTGCCCGGGACTCTGAGGGCGGAGCGGGTCGTCGGGGCGGCGACGGAGCCCTACTCCGCCCGTACGTAGAAGGGAGCGGCGATACCGGTCGGGTGGTCAACGCACCGGACGGGTCCTGGCACTGCAACGACGACTCCTACGACAGCCTGGACCCCACGGTGACCTTCCAGGGCGCGGAGGGCGGGCAGTACGACGTGTGGGTGACCCGTTGCTCCGAGGGCGAGAACGTCGACGGCACCCTGAACATCACCGAGCTGGAGAGCCGCCACCCGGGCGGCTGAGCCTCACCGGGCTTCGACCTCCACCACGCCGTCCTCCACCGGCACGAAGATCCGGTGGCCCCGTCGCGGCCGGATGGCGTGCCCACCGGCGAAGCGGGCGTAGGCCGGGAGGACCAGGGCGTCGGCGCGGACCCAGAAGCAGCGACGCCGGTGGCGGCCACCCCCGAAGGCCTCCAGGCGCACCACGGGATGGAGATGGCCGGCGACGGCGACCCCTGCCCCTCCGGCCTCCTGCGTCGGCGGGTCGGGGGGTACGTGCCGGAGCGAGAGCCCGTCCCAGGCATGCCCCTCCTCCACCACCCGGACGCCCAGCTCCGGAGGCGGGTCGCCGGCGTGGAGGTCGTGGTTGCCCCGGACCAGGGTGACCTCCAGCCCCGCGTGGGCCCTCCGCCAGTCCTCCAGCGCCTGCAGAACGTGGGGACTCAGCGACTCCCGGGCGTGGAGGAAGTCCCCCAGGACGACGAGGCGCTCCGCCCCGGTGGCCTGAAGGGTCCGGGACAGCCGGGCCAGGTCGTCGGCACTCCCGCCGCGGGGGACCGGGATCCCCCGAGCCCGGAACACCGACCCCTTCCCAAGGTGAAGGTCCGCCACGAACAGGGTGCGTCGGTCGGCACGATACGCTGATCCGTCCGGGAGCAGCATCCAGCTCCGCCCGGCCCACTCCAGCGTCGCAGGCTCGCTCAGCTCGTCGGTGACGTGGCCTCCGGCGGTGGACCGCACTTCGGGCTCCGGCCCGTCAGTCATCGGCCGTCTCCGCGTCCCACCGCTCCTCCAGCCGCACCGACATCCGCTCCACCCGGTCCCGCCACGACTCGCTGCTCACCTGCGCCGCCATCCGCTCGGCCCAGATGGGGAAGGCCAGGGGGGAGAGCCGAGGCGTCTCGACCTCGTCCCGGGGGAGGGCGGCGAGGCGCTGCATGCCCTCCAGCACCCCACGGATCTCCAGGTCCCGCTCCAGTACCTCCCGCCGGGATTGCTCCAGGAGGAGGTTCCCGGCGTCGTAGTCCTGGAAGACGTCGAAGATGAGGCCCGCCGAGGCCTGGAGCTGTCGGGTGCTCTTTCCAGACCCCGGATAGCCCGGGAAGACCAGTCCGGCGACCTGGGCGATGTCCCGGAAGCGCCGCCGAGCCAGCTCGGCGGCGTTGATGGAGGCCAGGACGTCCTCAGGGAGGCCCTCCTGAGAGAGGAGCTCCGCCCACCCGTCCTCGCCAGGGTCCAGCGGGTCTTCGGCCAGGAGCTCTACGCCGTAGTCGTTGGCCGAGGCGTGGATGGTCCTCGGTCGCTGGCGGGTGAGGCGCCAGGCCCAGACCGCCGCCAGCCCGTCGTGGACGAACCGGCCCAGGAAGGGGTACACGAAGAGGTGGTGCCCCTCCCGGCTCCGGGTCCGCTCCACCAGAAGCCGCCCCGGCTCGGGCCGGCGAGACCAGCGTTCCTGGATGGCCAGGAGGGGCGCCAGGGCCTCCATCTCCGCCTCGCCACCCTCCGCGCCGGGCCCCGTACCCCCGGAGAGCACGCCCAGTACGGCGGCCCCCAGCTCCGAGGAGATGGGGAGCCTCCCGCCC
>CAKZOQ010000574.1 GCA_937136445.1 uncultured Gemmatimonadota bacterium | reverse complement strand
GACCGCGGACGACGTGGAGCCCTTCGCCCGGGGCATCAACTCCATCCAGCTCTTCTACGACGGGAGCCGGTGGTGGATCACCACGGTACTCTGGGACTCCGAGCGTCCCGACAACCCCATCCCCGGCACCTACCTGGGGGGTTGAGGGAGGCCCGGACCGACCCTCCCCGCCGGCGGATCGTCTGCCTGGCTTCGGGGTCCATCCTTCGAGACCCCACATCCCCCGATCCCAGGGCGATCCCATGGCCTACAACAGCCTCAAGAAGACCGTCTCCCTCTCCCCCGACGAGGCCGACGCCCGCATCCGGGAGACCCTGGCCGACGAAGGATTCGGCATCCTGACGGAGATCGACGTCCAGGCAACGCTCCGAAAGAAGCTGGATGTGGAGACCCGGCCCTACCGCATCCTGGGGGCGTGCAATCCTCCGTTGGCCCACCAGGCGCTGGACACCGAGATCGACATCGGCCTCCTCCTGCCCTGCAACGTCGTGGTGTACGAGGCGGACGGCGGCGAGGGCAGCGTGGTGGCCGTGCTGGACCCGGTGGAGCAGCTCGGCGTCGCCGGTCGTGCCGACCTCGAAGCCCTCGCCCGGGATGTCCGGGAACGGATGAGTCGCGCCCTCGAGGCGCTGTGAACCGACGCGAGGACCCGGAGCTCCTCGGCTGGCGGGAGTGGATCACGCTGCCGGAGCTGGGCGTAGCGCGCATCAAGGCCAAGCTGGACACCGGAGCCCGGACCTCGTCGCTCCATGCTTTCCGTATGGAGCGATTCCAGCAGGACGGCGCGGAATGGATCCGGTTCCACGTCCACCCCGTGCAGCGCTCCACCGAGAACAGCCTCGAGGCCGAAGCGCCCGTGGTGGACGAGCGGGAGGTGCGGAGCTCCAGCGGGCGAGCCGAGCTGCGGCCGGTGATCCGGACCCCGGTGGGGCTCCTGGGCCGAAGCTGGCCCATCGAGCTCACCCTGACCCGCCGGGACGAGATGGGCTTCCGCATGTTGCTGGGGCGGCAGGCGCTCCGCGGCCGCGTCGTGGTGGATCCCGGTCGCTCCTTCGTGGCAGGTCGCCGCGCCAGCAAGCGACGGACCCCGTCGCCCACCAGCCGCCAGGAGCACGCATGAAGATCGGAATCCTCTCCCGCCGCCCCTCCCTCTACTCCACGCGCAGACTCCGCGAGGCTGCGCGGGACCGGGGCCACGACGTCCAGGTGATCAACTTCCTGCGCTGCACCATGGCGGTGGAGGCGAAGAACCCGGCCATGAGCTACATGGGAGCTCCCTGCCGACCCGATGCCATCATCCCCCGCATCGGCGCCTCGGTGACCTTCTACGGGACGGCGGTGGTCCGCCAGTTCGAGATGATGGGGGTTTACTCCGTGGCCGAGTCCCAGGCCATCAGCCGCTCCCGGGACAAGCTCCGCTCGCTGCAACTCCTCTCCCGGGCCGGGCTGGGGCTTCCCGTCACCGCCTTCGCCCGTTCCGTGAAAGACACCGCGGGCGTCATCGACTTGGTGGGGGGCGCGCCGCTGGTGATCAAGCTGCTGGAGGGGACCCAGGGACAGGGGGTGGTCCTCGCCGAGACCCGGAAGGCCGCCGAGTCGGTGATCGACGCGTTTCGGCAGCTCAACGCCAACATTCTGGTCCAGGAGTTCATCAAGGAGGCCGACGGTGCCGACGTCCGGGCGCTGGTCGTGGGCGACCGGGTGGTGGCCTCCATGATTCGCCAGGGCGCGGAAGGGGAGTTCCGCTCGAACCTCCACCGCGGCGGCACGGCCGAGACCACGAAGCTCACCACCAAGGAGCGCCGGACGGCGGTACGGGCGGCCAAGGCTCTGGGCCTCGCCGTGGCCGGTGTGGACATGCTCCGCGCCCGGCGCGGGCCGCTCATCATGGAGGTCAACTCCTCGCCCGGGCTCGAGGGGATCGAGACCTCGACTAAGGTGGACGTCGCCGGGGAGATCATCGAGTACGTGGAAAGCCACGCGGAACCTCACGACCACGAATGAGCCGGGAGCGCTTCTCCTTCGTCGGCGAAGACATCCCCGCTGGTGGGCGCCGGCAGTTGGAGATCCCGGCCGGCAGACTTCCTTCCGGATCCTACCTCCATCTCCCGGTGGAGGTGCTGCACGGGGTCGACCCGGGCCCCACCATCTGGCTCAGCGGAGCCATCCATGGCGACGAGATCGTCGGGGTGGAGATCATCCGCCGGATCCTGGATCACCTGGACCCGGAGGCGCTGGCCGGGACCGTCATCGCCACCCCGGTGGTGAACGTCTTCGGCTTCGTCACCGAGTCCCGCTACCTGCCGGATCGCCGGGACCTCAACCGCTCCTTCCCGGGCTCCCGCACCGGCTCCCTGGCCTCCCGCCTCGCCCGGCTCTTCATGGACGAGGTCGTGGCACGCTGCAGCTTCGGGATCGACTACCACGCCGGTTCCGACGACCGCACCAACCTCCCCCAGATCCGGGGGAACTTGGACGACGAGGAGACCCGACGCCTCGCCCGAGCCTTCGGACCCCGGGTCATGATCCACTCCAAGCCGCAGAAGGGCACCCTGAGGCACGCCGTCCTGAAGAAGGGAAAGCGGGTGCTGCTCTTCGAGGGCGGAGAGCCTCGGCGGTTCAGCCCGCTCGCGGTGGTGGAAGGCGTCTCCGGCACGCTGAGAACGCTGGCAGCGTTGGAGATGACGCCGGACACCCCGGCGGAGGCGTCCCAGCCACCCCGGGAGGCCCGCTCCACCTACTGGGTCCGCTCGTCCCGGGGCGGGATCTTCCACCTGGAGGTGGAGCTCGGCCAGCAGGTGGGCGCCGGGACGCGGCTGGGCACCGTACGGGACCCCATCGGAGGGAAGGGCGCGCCGGTGAAGACGCGGAAGGGCGGATTGGTGCTGGGCCACACGGTGAACCCGCTGGTCAACCTCGGCGACGCCCTGGTCCACCTGGCGCAGGTGTAGGGCTCGGCGCTACCCCCCCAGGACGCCCGAGTACCAGGCGAAGGCCAGAAGGACGACCGCCACCAGAATCAGTCCACCCCACATGGCGGCCTTTCGCACGGCCAGGGTGTCCGGATCCATGGCGCTCACGGCCGTGGCGTCGAACCGTCCCGCCCCCCGGTAGATGCCGCCTACGTCCCGGAGGTTCTTGAAGAGGGTTCGGAGCTGCTTCTCCAGCTCGGCCGGATCCTCGGGCTTCGTGATGAAGTGGTTCCCACCGAGCCCGTAGCTCCGGGCCATGTCCTCGTGCTGATCCGACGAAGTGAGGACCGCCACCGGGATCTTCCGGAACTCCTCGTCCTCCTTCACCACCTGGAGCACCTCGTGCCCGGTGCGCCCCGGCATCTTCAGGTCCAGGAGGATGAGATCCACCTCGTGGTCCTGGACGGCCGCCACGGCCTCGTTCCCGTTTCGGGCCCGGATGATCTCCGGCGGTACCTCGGCGGCACGCTCGAGGGCCATCTCGATGAGCAGCGCATGGTCGTCATTGTCCTCTGCCAACAACACCCGCCACACCGGCGGCGCCTTCTTGCTCATGGCTCTCTCTCCCGCTGCACGTCGTCGACGAGTGTCGCGTCCATCCCCAGGGACCGGATCTCCTCCAACAAGGTGCGTGCGTCGGCTTCCGAGGCAAAGCGCCCGACCCGCACGTGCAGCAGCCGACTCCCCCGCACCCGGATGAGTCGGACGTCGTACCCTGCGTCGCGCACGCGGCTGCGGAGGGTCCGGGCCCGACCCGCCCCGGCGAAGGCTCCGAGCTGGATGGCGTAGCCGGGCGCCGATTCCTCGCCGACCTGTCCGGTCCCCTCGGCGGTCTCGGTCGTGGGAGCCGCACCCGATGCCTCCGGCAGAGGTCCCGCTCCCTCCCGCCACCTCCGGGCCTCCGGCACCACCGGACTCCCTGGGTAGTCCCGGGTGAGTCGGCCCATCCAGACCTCCATTGCCTCGCCGTCCCCTTCGGCCCAGGCGGCCTGGGCGAGTCGAAGGAGGGCCTGGTCGCTGAAGTCACCCCCCGGGAACTCCAGGACCAACCGCTGGAAGTCCAGCTCCGCCTGGGCAGGATCCACCGTGAGGCGACCCCGGATCCAGAGCGCGCGCTGGCGGTCTCGACGCGAGGCTTCGTCCCGCCCTTCGGACCACCACCGGATCAGGAGCGATCGGGCCTCCTCGGTGCGACCGAGCCTCGTGAGCTCCTCCACCCGTTCCAGCGAGGTCTCCTCGTTGGCACCCTGTGCGTCGACGCCCGACGGAAGGCCCAGGAGACCCACCGCAGCCAGGAGGAGAACCCCGAGAGCGGTCCCAAGAGCCCGCACGCTCGGCCTCATGCCACGGCCCGCCGCGCCATGAGCGTGAGGAGCCACTCCTCCAGGAGATGCGCGTCGGAGAGGGGACTCGACTTGAAAAGCCGATCCGCCCGCAGGAGGCCCTCCAGGGCGGCATCGATCTCGACCGGCCGCCATCCCCGGGCCTGACCCTCCAGCCGCTGCGCCAGCCACCGCTGGTGGGGAGGGAGCGCCTTCGCCAGCGCCTGGGCTCCCGCCTCGGCGGCGACCCCCAGGCGGAGGAAGTGCATGGTGAGACCGATGACCAGCCCCACGCCGCTCTCCCCGTGGTCCAGGAGCACCTGGAGCCCTCGGTGGGCCTCCTCGAACCGCCCCTCACCCACCAGGTCGAACCAACGCCAGCGGTCCTGGGTGGGAAGTCGGGTGCCCGCCGCTTCCACGTCGGCCAGCGCGATGGACTTCCCCTCCTCCACGAAGTCGGAGAGCTTCTCCAGCTCCTGGTTGAGGATGCCCAGGTTGGTGCCCACGGCGGCGCCCAGAGCCTGGGCCGCCTCCACCTCGAGCTCCTTCCCGTAGCGGTTCCTGGCCCGCTCCATGAGCCACCCCGGCACGTCGGCGGAGGTGAACTCCTTGAACTCGACGTCCTGGGCGGTCTTGGCCAGCTCCCGGTAGAGCTTCGCCCGGGAACCCGACGGTTTGGTGCAGGACAGGATCAGCGCCAGGCCCGGGGGAGGGTTCTCCGCTGTCTCCAGCAGAATGGTCCGGGCCTTGGAGGAGTTGGCGAGCTTCTCCGTCTCCCGGAGGAGGATGACCCGCCACTCGGCCATCATGGGCGGCGTGGCGATGAGGGAGGCCAGCGTCTCCGGGTCCACCTCCCCGCCCCGGAGCGGGTCGAAGTTGAAGTCCCGGGTGCCGGCCTCGAGGTGGGCGTCCATCAGCCCTCGGGCGACCTGATCCTTCCGGAATTCGTCCTCCCCGTGGAGGTAGAAGACCCCACCGCGGGCCGAGTCCAGGCCGAGTTCTTCGAGAAGGCTCATGCAGAGATCACCTGGGAAACCGGAGCCTGGAACGGAAGCCGGCTCAGCGATCGTCGCGCGACCCTGCCTGACGGAGGAGGGCCCGCTGCCGGTAGCGCTGAGCCACCGGAGAATACTGGAAGAGGAGGCTCGACGCATTGCCCCAGAGGTCCTGACCGGTCGCCCCGCGGGTGTCCACGGCGAAGGAAGAGACCTGCGGTTGGAAGGCGGCCGGCTGGAGGCGGAGTGCCGCCGGGGGCTGCGAAACCACGATGGGGGAGAGCCGGACCTCCGGCTCATCGGGGAGGAGCGCCGGAGACCACGCAGCCACGGTGAGGACGGCGGCCATGCCCAGCACGGCGAGCACGGGCGTGCCGGAATCGCCGGCACCGTACCCTGCCTCGTCGTCGTCGACATGGAAGAGCCGATGCTGAAGGCGCGGGTGGAAGGTCTCGGGCACCTCCATGGGCTGCTGGTCCTGGAGGAGCTGGACGCCCTCGTCCACCACCGTGCGGTAGTGGCGACAATCACC
>CAKZOQ010000573.1 GCA_937136445.1 uncultured Gemmatimonadota bacterium | reverse complement strand
AGCACCTCCTCCAGCTTCCCTGCCCTCCGCTCCTCCAGCCGCTCCCCCACGCACACCACGGGGGTGAGGGACTCCCGGAGCGCCGCGGCGACCTTCCGGGTGACCTCCTCGTCGGTCTCGCCGAAGACATGTCGCCGCTCGGAATGCCCCACCAGGGCGAAGGTCGCCCCCGCCTCCCGGGCCATCCCCCCGGAGAGCTCCCCCGTGTAGGCCCCGGAGACCTCCCAGTGGATGTTCTGGACACCGATCTGGAGGGTCGCCGGCCGGTGGGGACTGGAGGTGAGGGTAGGCAGGCTCAGCGCCGGCGGGAAGAGAAGGAGCTCGTGACCCGGAGGATCGGGCAACTCCAGCTCGGCCAGGAAGGCCGCCGTGGCCCCGGGTCCATGGTGCATCTTCCAGTTGCCGGCGATGACGGCCATGGCTCAGTCCTTCTCGCTGAGGGTGACGACGCCGGGCAGCTCCGTGCCGGCGAGGAACTCCAGCGAGGCGCCGCCACCGGTGGAGATGTGGGTGAAGCGGTCGGCGAGCCCCGCCTCCCGAGCCGCCGACGAGGAGTCGCCACCGCCCACGACCACCGTGGCTCCCCCGTCGCAGGCTTCGGCCGCGGCCCGAGCCACGGATCGGGTTCCCTCGGCGAAGGGCTCCATCTCGAAGATCCCCATGGGTCCATTCCAGAGCACCGTGCCGGCGGTGGCCAGTTCCTCGGCGTAGAGGCGGCGGGTGGCGGGGCCGATGTCCACCACCCGGTCCCCGTCGCCGACCTCGTCGCGGGGCACCACCCGGCTCGTGGCGTCTTCGGCGATGCGGTCGGCGACGACGCAGTCCACCGGGAGGAGGAGGCGATCACCGGCCTGCTTCAGTGTCGCTCGCGCCATGTCCACCCGATCCTCCTCCACCAGCGAGGCACCCACCTCCAGCCCCATGGCCCGAAAGAACGTGTTGGCCATGGCGCCGCCCACCAGGAGGCGATCCAGGCGGGGCAGGAGCGCCTGGATGACGTCCACCTTCCCGGAGATCTTCGCGCCCCCGAGGATGGCCACGAACGGACGGGTGGGATCGTCGAGGACGGACCGCAGCATCCGGATCTCCCGCGCCAGGAGCCGTCCCGCCACCGCCCGTCCCCCGGCGTCGCGCACGGCCTCGGCGAGCCCGGCGGTGGAGGCATGGGCCCGGTGGGCGGTTCCGAAAGCGTCATTGACGAAGAGCGACCCCAGAGATGCCCACTCGGCGCAGAGCGTCGGGTCGTTGGCCTTCTCCCGCGGGTCGAAGCGGGTGTTCTCAAGGACCAGAACGCCCCCGGCCGGCAGCTCCTGGAGGGCCTCCAGTACCGGATCCCCGGAGGATGCCGGACAGAAGCGCACCGACCGCTCGAGCAGCTCTCCCAGACGCCGGGCCACGGGCCCCACCGAAAGGCCGGGGTCCGGCTCTCCCCTGGGACGCCCCAGGTGGGTGAGGAGAACCACGCGAGCCCCGGCCTCGGAGAGGTGGCGCAGGGTCGGAAGGGACTCCCGGATGCGGAGGTCGTCGGCAATGACGCCCTGCTCCAGAGGCACGTTCAGGTCCGCCCGGACCAGGACGACGGTGTCCGCGAGCTCGGAGGTGCGGACATCCTCCAGGGTCTGCTTCATGGAGTCCCTTCGCCGGCGTGGGGGTGGGTAGGCCGGCGAGAATTTAACAGGGGACGGCCCCGGTGAGGAGCCGCCCGGCGAGGGAGGACGGCACGGGACCGGAGGACGGCCCCGGATCAGCGCAGCGAGAGCGCGCGCTCCGCCACCAGCGTCTCCCCACCCAGGGGCAGCTCCGCAAGCACCCTCAACCGGTAGCGCCCGCGAGGCACGTTGCCCACCGCGAGCTCCAGGAACTCCTCCGTGGTGCCGTCGGGATCGGCGAGGCGATCCCAGCCTGCACCGTAGCCGGCCTCCCCGGCCGGGCGCACGGCGAGCTCGATCGGTTCTCCACCTGCCGCGGGCTGCAACTCGGCCCGGATCCGGTACCACGACGTCCCGCGCTCCAGGTCGTACAGCTCCCACAGGATCCCGACGACGGGGTCGTCCACCGGTCCGGGGGTCAGGGGAACGATCCACGACGCATCCCGGGAGACCGCATCCGCGTCGGGGCTGGCCCGGCGGGTCAGGAGCAGGTCGGAGGCGTCGGGGGCACCCTCGGCGACCTCGGCGGAGAGCTCGTGCTCCAACGCCGCCACCTGCTGGCCGGACGCGTCCATGAGCTCCACCCGGACCTCCCGAGCCGCTCCCGGAGCCCGGAGCCCCAGGCGGAGGGCTGTCCCGTCGGCAGCACGTCGGGCGTGGAGTCCGGTGAGGGCCTCTCCCGCTCCGTCGGTGACGAAGAGGTGGACGTCGAGGCTGTCCCCCGGCGACCCCCGGAAGACCTCCGGCACCTCCACCTCGGCCAGGAGCTCCACCGTGCCCCGCCCCTCGCTCCGGAAGCGGAGGACCTCGCCTGGAAGCGCCAGGACCTCCCGTCCCAGCGGGCCGGCGCGGTGGGGGAAGACGCCCTGCAGCTCGTCCAGATAGGCGCGGCCCTCGGGGGTGAGTCCCACCGATCCGGACCGGTCGGTGCGCCGGAAGGGCACGTCCGGGCCGGTGCCGTAGTCCCAGAACTCCACGCCCAGTCCGCCGCCCTCTTCTACGACGCGGACCCGGTCGGGCTCGCCGTAGCGGAGGATGACCTCGGCGGCGTCCCCCCGGAGCCCGCCGGTTCGGAGGCGAGCCCACGCCGCACGGGTCAGATGCTCCACACGGCGCTCGTTGACGCGGGTGGCGCGAATCGGGTCGAGCTCCGACCAGAAGTCCCGGTTCCACGCGAGGCGCTCGGCAGCCGGAAGGGACCGGTAGGCCTCGCCCTCCTCCCCGGCCAGGAGCACCCCGACGTCCTCCATGGCCTCGGCTTCGGAGGTGGGCAACGCCGCGAGGGCTTCGTCGAAGCGGGCTTCCGCCTCGTCGGATCGGCCCAGCCGGTGCAGGGCGATGCCGGCGAGGAAGAGCGCGTCCGGATGGCCGCGGGAGGCCCAGACGAAGGGCCGGGCCGCCTCTGCGACGGCCGTCCAGTCCCTCTCCTCCGCCAGGACGCCCAAGAGCCCGACGCTGGCGCCCACATGGGCCGGGAAGGCCTGCACCGCCTCGCGGTAGGAGTCGAGCATCGCGTCCCGCAGCTCCGCCTCCGCCGGCGCGTCGGCGCGGAGTCGGGTGTCCAGCAGATCCGTGAGCTCCTCGGGACAGAGGAAGTTCAGGGCCACCAGGTGTTCCACCGCCGCCCGTGCGGATCCGGGAACGGCCCCGCTCCGAGCACGAGGGCAGCGGCCGTCCAACGCCTCGGCGGGGATCCAGCCCACCCCGTGGAGACCCCGCCAGCCCTCCCCCAGGAGGGACGCGCGTTCGAAATGAAGCTCCGCGCGCAGCGAGCCGGAGATGGCCCCCTCCCGGGCGGACGTCCGGGCGAGTCCACGCGCCACCAGGTTCTGGGCCTCCGCTCGGAGTCCCTGGCGCCGACGGATGCGGGCCAGCGCCAGAGGCGGTGCCGGGTTGTCCGGATCCCGGACCATGGCCTCCTCCAGCGCCGCGCTCACCGAACGACGCCATGCGGTGGGGGCCGCCCCGGCGGGCGGATTCCCCTGGAGGATGGCCGAAAGCGGCCCCAGCGACGCCACGGCCCGGGCCTCGTCGTCCAGCGCCCTGCGAAGGAGCTCCTCCGCCTCCTGTTCCACCGGCGACGGAAGCACGACCCCGCCACGCCACGCCGACACCACCGGAGGGGGAGCAACGCTCCCGTCCCGGGCCACCGGAGGAGTCACCGGGTCGGGCTCCCCGGGAGGTTCGGTCACCCCGGTCACCGAATCTGCAAGGGGCGGAGGCTCGAAGACGAGGTCGAACTCCACCCAGGTACCCACCCGCTGGCCCAGCCGCTCGGCGGGCTCGAAGCGGAAGCCGGGCGCCGCCTCCAGGGCCGCCGCGTCCAGGGCCTCCTCGCCGGAGCTCCGACCCAGGTTCACGAAGTCCACCCGACCTGCCGAGTCCACCCAGAGGAGGAGCCGGACGGTGCCGCCGATCCCCGCCGCCTCCAGCTCCGGCGGGTAGTGCTCCGCCACCACGCCCTGGAGATCCGCCCGGTCGCGGAGCCGGGGCAGCACGGCCTCGGGGCCGGCATAGGCCGAGCGCTGGCGAGGGGGTGCCTCCGGTGCAGTGAAGGCCGCCTCGGCGGGGAGACCTACCAGCCCACCCCCGTCGTCGAACCGAGGTCGGTCCACGTCCAGGAGCAGTCCTTCGGTGGGGGGCGCCGCAGGACGGGTGGGCAGTGCCGTCTGCACCGGCTCCTGGAAGGCCGGGAGCGAACCCAGGAGGCGCACCAACGAGGCCCGGGCCGACGGGACGCCGAGCCCGATCATGAGGAGTCCGGCCACGCCCGCCGCGAGGAGCTGGCGCACCGGTAGCCTGGAACGCTCCACGGGCGGCTCCTCCTGCCAGACGCGCTCCAGCTCCGCCCGCAGCTCCGGGGCGAAGGAGGGTCGCTCCTCGTACGCGATGGACGAAAGCTCGGCATCCAGCCCCGCCAGCTCCGGCGGCAGGCCGAGTTCGTCGTCGAATCTATCCGTCATGTACCCTACCGGGGTGGTCCGCCTGGACCGCGTCCTTGAGGCGCTTCAGCGCCCGATGGATGCGCACGGCCACAGCGTTGTTGCTGATGTCGAGGTGCTCGGCGATCTCCGCGTTGGAAAGGCCGGCGCCGTAGCGCAGAGAGAGGACCTCCCGGTCTGCGCTGCGCAGGGTCTGGCTCCCGTTGAGGAGCCGTTGGATCCGTTCCTGCTTCATCACCCGCTCGTCCTGGGACGGGATGTCCGCCACCAGGTCGGGGATCCGGTCGAGGGAGACGTGCAGCGAGCCCTTCCGCCGCAGCGACCGGAGGTGATCGGTGATGGCGTTCCGGGCGATCCTCAGGAGCCAGGTCTTGGGGGACGCCCGCTGGGGGTCGTACCGCCCGAAGGCCCGGAGCGCCTTGAGAAAGACATCCGAGGTGACGTCCTCCGCCACCTCCCGGCTGGCCACCCGATACCGCACGTACCGATACACCGGGCTCCGGTATGCTTCATACCACGCCGCGAAGTCGTGCGGCAGGCCCCGACGCTCCTCCTCGGAGGCGCGGGTGCCGGAGTGCGAGTGGCGAGCGGAGTCGGTGGAGTGGGCCATCGGTCGGGGATACGCGCCCGGCCCCGCCCGCTTACAGGCCTCCTGCGAAGCCCGTGCGGAACGGAGCCGGCGCCGGGACGGTCAGGTGAGCTGCCGGGCCACGTGGCCCACCAGGTCCAGCACGCGGTTCGAGTAGCCCCATTCGTTGTCGTACCAAGCGAGGACCTTCACCATGCGGCCGTCCATGACCGCCGTGGAGAGCCCGTCGACGATGGAGCTGCGGGGGTCGGTGGTGTAGTCGATGGAGACCAGTGGCTCGTCGGAGTAGCCGAGGATGCCCTCCAGCTCCCCCGCGGCCTTGGCACGAAACAGCTCGTTGACCTCCTCCACCGAGGTGTCTCGCTCGAGCTCCGCCACCAGGTCCACCACCGAGACGTCGGCGGTGGGGACGCGCATGGCCATCCCGTCCAGCCGGCCCTCCACCTCCGGGAGGACCAGCGCCGTGGCCTTGGCCGCTCCGGTGGTGGTGGGAATGATGGACAGCCCCGCCGCCCGAGCGCGCCGGAGGTCTTTATGGGGAAGGTCGAGGATGTTCTGGTCGTTGGTGTAGGCGTGGACCGTGGTCATGAGGCCCCGGCGGAACCCGAACTCCTCCAGGAGCACCTTCACCACCGGCGCCAGGCAATTGGTGGTGCAGGAGGCGTTGGAGATGACGTCGTGGTTCTCGGCGTCGTAGTCGTCCTCGTTGACGCCGAGGACGACCGTGATGTCCTCGTTCTTCGCAGGCGCCGTGATGACGACCTTCCGGGCGCCGGCCTCCAGGTGCTTCGCCGCCCCGGCCCGGTCCCGGAAGATCCCGGTGCTCTCCACGACGACGTCCACCCCCATCTCGTCCCAGGGGAGCTTGGCGGGATCCCGCTCGCTGAAGACACGGATCTGGTCCCCGTCCACGATGAGCCCGTCGTCGGTGACCTCCACCGTCCCCTGGTAGGTCCGATGGACGGAGTCGTAGGTGAGGAGGTGGCCGAGGGTCTCGGCGTCGGTGAGGTCGTTGACGGCGACGAAGTCGATGTCGTCGCGGCCGGACAGCTTGGCGCTACGCAGGACGTTGCGACCGATGCGTCCGAAGCCGTTGATGGCAACACGAGTGGCCATGCGGAAGGTTGGCTCCTGGGAGTCTGAAAGGATCCGGATTCGTGGATGGAAGGGCCGGTTCAGCCGTGGGGGAGACCCGGCCCGGGGAGAGCCCGGGCGTAGGTGAGCACGGTGACCCGTGCGGCTCCGCCGGCCCGGAGGACCCCTGCCGCCTGCGCTGCCGTGGCGCCGGTGGTGAGTACGTCGTCCACCAGGATCACGTGACGGTCGCGGATCACCCGATCGTTCAATGGTGACGCGACAAAGGCCCCTTTTACGTTAGCCCTGCGCAGGGAGGGCGGCAAGGCGACCTGGGTGGCTCCGTCCCGGGTCCGCAGAAGGGTGTCCCGCAGGGGTCGACCCACCTCCTCCGCCACCGTCTGGGCGAGGAGTGCCGCCTGATTGTAGCCCCGCCGGGCGCGACGTGCCTCGGTCGTGGGGACGGGGGTCACGAGATCTGGCGCAGGGCCCGGCGCCGATCGGAGGGCGCGGGCCATGTCGAGCCCCATCTCCCGGGCCAGTGCGGACCAGCCCTGGTACTTGAGGGCATGGACCAGCGCATCGGCAGGAGGGGCCATGACCCAGGCCCAGCGGAGGGCGGCCACGTCGGGCGGCCAGTCCCGACACTCGCGGCACCCATCGGAGGCCGCAGCGGGGTCGGCGGCACGGCCGGTGGCCAGGGGGAGGTGGCAGCGGCTGCACCGGGGATGGGGGGCCGCGGGAAGTCGGCTCCTGCAGGCC
>CAKZOQ010000572.1 GCA_937136445.1 uncultured Gemmatimonadota bacterium | reverse complement strand
GGAGGCGGGCTCGGCGGAGACCTGGGCGGGCTGCCCGCCGTCGGAGGAAATGACGTAGACGTGGCCCGCCTCGCCCTCCCAGGTGGTGTAGGCGATGCGGTCGCCGTCGGGGGACCAGGCCGGGAAGTGCTCGGTGACTCCGGAGTCGTCCACCGGAGCGTCGCCGGTGAGGCGACGGGCGTCGGAGCCGTCGGCGTCGGCCACCCAGAGCCGGTTCAGCGCGGTGAAGGCGACGCGCGAGCCGTCGGGGGAGGGGACCGCGTCGCGGATCTGCGCGATGGTGAAGGTCGGGCTGTCGGAGATCGGGTAGTCGAAGTCCACCACCGGCCCCAGGGCGAGCTCGTAGTCGATGTCCACCAGGATCTGCTGGGCCTCGCCGGGGGTGCCGTCCTCGGCGACGGGCACGCGCCAGAGGTGGCCGTCCCAGGAGGCGATGAGCGCGCGGGAGTCCGGGGTGAAGGACATGCCGGGCAGAACGTCCAGGGTGGCGCGGGATTCCTGGTCGTCCTGCTGCACCGGGTAGGCCAGCCAGCGCTCCTCGCCGGAGTCCAGGTCGCGGATGCGGAGGCCGGTGTGGGCGTCGTGTCGGGTGCCGTAGACGAGCCACCGGCCGTCGGGCGACAGCGTGGGCCGGTAGCCGGAGCCCCAGCGCGAGGTGCGGGCGTAGGTCTCGCCCGTCTCGCGGTCGTAGACGGCGAGCTGGTACTGCGGGAGCTGGGCGTTGTAGTCCCAGTCGCCGGAGCCCTGTGCGAACCAGATCCAGCGCCCGTCGGGTCCGAAGGCCGGCCCCAGCGCCTTCTCCCCGTCCTCCTCCGTGAGCTCCACCCCCGACCCGCCGTCGGCGTGGTACAGATGAAGGTTGGGAAGCCCGCCGCCCCGGAATCCGCCCACCGAGGCCACGATGTAGTCGCCGTCCGGGGTCCAGTCGGGCGATTCGGTGCGGTTGGCGAGCCCCTCGGTGACCTGGACCGTGTCCGAGCCGTCCAGCGCCATATGGTAGACGTTCTGCCCGCCGTCCATGTCCGAGGTGAAGACGATGCGCTCGCCGTCGGGGCTGAAGCGCGGCTGGGCGTCGAAGGCCAGACCCGAGGTGAGCTGCCGCGCCGAGCCGCCCTCGATGGGCGCGGTGAAGAGGTTGCCGAGGTGGTCGAAGACCAGCGTCCGCCCGTCGGGGGAGACGTCCACGGACATCCAGGTGCCCTCGTCGGTGAGGATCGGGATGGTGCGGTCCGCCTGGAGGGGGAGGCCCTCGTCCGAGGAGGTGGAGTCGGCGTCCTGGGCCTGGAGGGCGACGGGGAGGAGGCCGACGAGGAGGGCCAGGAGCGCGGCCACCCCGAGGGTCGGGAGCGTCGCGGAGCCGGCCAGGTGGTGGGTCGGGCGAGGGCGGGCGGTGGAGCAGGGCATGGCGGGTGGGGTTGGTGGAGTCCAGCAGGGCCGACGGGCCCGGTAGGATGGTGTGGGGTGGGGCCGGGGAGCAAGCGGCGTCCGGGCGGCTGGGCCGGAGGCGTTCATGGCTCTTCGGTGAGGAGTTCCCAGAATCCCCGGGGGTCGAGGATGCGCACGGGAGCAGCCTCCGCGATCTCCAGGAGGTCTCGGTCCCCTGTCACCAGCACATCCGCGTTCGAAGCGACGGCCTGCCCCAGGATGACCGCGTCATCCGGGTCCGGCACGGCAACCCCCACCGACGCCGTCTCCAGGACGACCTCGGCCTCTCGGCGAAGAAACGCCTCGGCTTCTTCCACCACCTCGTTCGGGAGTCCGAGCTTTCCCCTCAGCACAGGTCCGAGCTCCGTAAGAACAGCCTCGCCCAGGACGAACTGGTGCTCTCCGAGAACCAGATGGAGGAGGTCGGAGCAGAGACCCCGGGTCGCGAACGACGCCACCAGCACGTTGGTGTCCAGGAAGACCCTCACGAGAGGTCGCGGAAGACGTCCTCGTCCGTGAGATAGCCGCGGGCTTCGGCGAAGGGCATGATCCGTCGACGCAGGTCGTCGAGCTGGGTGGCCGCCAACTGCCGTCGGAGGGCCTCCCGCACGAATTCACTCCGGCTGCGTCCGCTGCGCTCGGCTGCCTGTGCGAGCCGCTCTTCGAGGTCGGGGTCGAGTCGGAGCGTCAGTGTGGAGGTCTTCATGTCATACAATGTAGTGCTCCTCCTGTGACCTGTCACGAACGCACCGGGCGAGGGTCGAAGCTGCCGGAGGCCCGTGGGCGGTCCCAGGGGCGGATGGGACGAGGTCGCCGCCGCCTTGCGGCCGGCCATGGCCCACCGCACCCTCGCAGGGATTGCGCCGCCCCACTCGACGAGGTCCGACGTGCCTGAGTCCCCATCGGAGGAGCCACGGGCGGGCGAGTCGGATCCGATGTCCTGGATCTGCTTGAGCGGACCGTGTCCACGGTCTGGCCGGTGGAGCGCGACGGTGTCCAGCTGGCCCGCGCGGAGGCGGACGCCCGTTGACCTTCTTCGACGCCTCCGCCGTCGTCGAACTCCTTATGGACAGATATCTGCGAGGACGGCGATCCGGTAGAATGGCGAACGCGGACGTAGCCGACGAGCATGCCCGGGAGATCCAAGGGGGGAACGATCCATGAGAGGCATCCGCGCCGTACCGGTACTTGCTCTGGGCCTTCTCAGCGGGTGCGTCACCCAGGGCGCGGGTACGCAAGAGGTTGGTGCACCCTCTGCCCACGCTCGCGCTCCAAGCGAGATCTCCCGAGACCTGCCGGAGTCGATTCAGCGGGATGTGCGCATCCGATCCGGCGACGTATACCTCGCCGGCGTGGTCACGCTGCCCGAGCCTCGAGGTCTGGCCCCAGCGGTGGTGCTCGTGTCCGGAAGCGGACCGCAGGATCGGGACGGGGCGACGGCCGACTTCCTGCCCGGCTATCGACCGTCGAAGAATCTGGCCGACCGACTCGCCTTGGACGGGATCGCCTCCCTCCGGTACGACGAACGTGGGGTCGGTGAGTCCACCGGTGTCCATTCGTCCGCCTCCATCGAGGATCTGGCTGACGACGCAGCAGTGGCGTTCGAATACCTCCAGACGGTCGACGGCGTCGACCCGGAGCGCGTCGGGCTCCTCGGGCACAGCGAGGGCTCGAACATCGTCGCGATGATCGCGGCCAGGAACCCGGACGTCGCCTTCGTGGTGTCGTTGGCGGGGCCCGGGGTGACAGGATCCGCTCTCGGCATCGCGCAGGGGGAACACGCCCTGCGCATGGCCGGCCTGGAGGGCGCCGAGTTCGAGGCCGGGATGGCGGACGTGCGGCGACAATACGAGCTGGTCGTGAACGGTGAATGGGACGAGCTGGAGTCGATGATGCGGGAGGCGTTGCCGGCCCAACTCGACGCCATGTCCGCGGAGGAGCGCGCCCGACTCGGGTCGGTGGACACCATCGTTGCGGACGAACTGACGCACATGCAGAACCGGGCCCGGTTCTTTCTTACCCATGACCCCGCCGAAGACTGGGCACGCGTCCGGTCACCGATTCTCGCGCTTCTGGGCGAACTCGACGTGCAGGTGACGGTGGACCAGAACCAGGCTCCGCTGGAGCACGCCTTCCGTCGCTCACCGTCGGACGACTGGACGATCCACGTGGTGCCGCAGGCGAATCATCTGTTCCAGATGGCCAAGACGGGAAGAATCGACGAGTACTTCACCCTCCCGCCCAGCATCGATCCCGACGTGCTCGGAGCGATCTCGAGGTGGATCCGTGACCACACGCGTCGCTGACGCCCCGACCGGATCTCCTGCCCTACCGAGCCGTGCCCTGGTCCCCTTCGTGGCGATCACCTTCGGCGTGACCTGGGGGACGATCGGGGTCTACATCTTCTGGCCGGACTTCGCCGCCGCCCGATTCGGCGAGATCAGCGGAAGCCATCCCGCCTTTTTCCTGGCGACCTGGGGGCCGGCCATCGCCGGCGTGACGGTCGTGACCGCGCATGCGGGCGCAGCGGGCCTCCGGGACTATTTCGCGCGACTGCTCCTCTGGCGCTGCCCTTTCGGGTGGGCGCTCTTCGTCGCCGTCGGGGTGCCGCTCGTCTTCGTGGCCGGCTCGCTGCTCAAGGGCGGACCGCTGATCTCGCCCGTCTCCTCCGAGGGCCTGGTGGTCGTGCTGGGTGCGTCGTTGCTCTTCCTCTTTCTGGGACCGATCGAGGAACTGGGCTGGCGCGGCGTGGCGCAGCCGCTCCTCCAGCGTCACATGGCACCGATCTGGGCGGGAGTGCTGATCGGTGGCACGTGGGGCCTCTGGCACCTCCCGGCGTTCCACCTCTCCGGGACCGTTCAGAGTGGCTGGAGCTTCACCCCCTTCTTCGTCGGGAACGTCGCGCTCGCCGTGATCGTAACCCCACTCTTCAACTCGGCGCGCGGGAGCATTCTCCTGCCCATGCTCTTCCACTGGCAGCTGATCAATCCCATCTGGCCCGATGCGCAGCCGTGGGACACCTGGCTGTTCGTCGGGGTGGCGGCTGGAGTCGTCTGGGTCAATCGCCACACCATGTTCACCCGCCTGGGGGGCGTCACGGAGGTCATTTCCCGACGGCGGGGTCCCCGGCCGGAGCGATGAGGCTTCGCGCACTCTTCGCGATGGTACTGCTGATCGCCTCGACCGCGTGCACGGTGGGCGTGAAGCACGGCACCGACCCCGCGCGGGTCGATGGTCGGCTGCAGGCGCTCCTCGACTCGGCCTTCGACTCGAGCGACGGGGTGCCGGGCGCGATGCTCCTTGTCGACGCCCCCGAGCAGGGGGTTTGGTGGGATGCCGCCGTGGGGGTCTCCGACCCAGGGTCGGGGGCTGCGCTGAGCGTCGCGCAACCCCTGCGGCTGGCCAGCATCACGAAGACGTATGTGGCCGCCGCGGTCCTACGCCTGTACGAGAACGGCGACGTGGCGCTGGACGAATCGATCGCGCGCCACCTCCTGCCCGAGACGGTGCGGACCCTCCGGTCGGGCGGGTACGACCTGTCTGCCATCACCCCTCGCTTGCTGCTCCAGCACACGAGCGGTCTCGCCGACTACGCAACGACTGCAGCGTTCCTGGCCCGAGTCTTCGAGAACCCTTCGCATCGGTGGACCCGAGCCGAGCAGCTTCGTCTGGCTATGGACGTCGGTGCGCCTCTCGCCGATCCCGGGACCGAATTCCACTACAGCGACACCGGGTACCTTCTGCTCGGCGAACTGCTCGAACAGGTCACCGGAGGGCCCCTACACACCGCACTGCGCCGGCTGCTGTCGTTCGACGCATTGGGTCTCGACGCCACGTGGCTCGAGTCGTTCGAACCCGCCCCCCCGGGCCTGCCTGCACGGGCGCACCAGTTCATGGATTCCATAGACACATGGTCCTTCGATCCCTCCCTCGACCTCTTCGGCGGGGGAGGGCTCGTGGCCCCGCTCGGCGAGGCGGGCGACTTCATCCGGGCGCTCTTCGCCGGCGAGGTGTTGCGGGACCCCGGGACGCTCGCCGTCATGACCGCCACGACTCCGCTGAGTCTGCCCGCCACCGAGGGAGGCTACGGGATGGGAATCGCGCGGGTTCGCCATGCCGGCCTGGACTGCTTCGGCCATGGCGGCTTCTGGGGCACGGTGGTCCGCTACTGTCCCGCAGCCGACGTCCTGGTCGCGGGCGCGGTTACCAGCACGGCGGGACGAGACATGCTGGACGGGCTTGTACGTCGGGCGCTCGCGCTCGTTCTGGATGCGAGGTCCACCGCGCCCGATGTGGCTTCCCACCTCGGAGTCGGAATCCCGGACCGGGTGCGCGCCGACGGCGTGCCCGGACTCAACATCCTCGTCATCCGCGAGGGAGAGGTCGTCCGGACGGCCTCCTACGGCTGGTCGGACGGCGCGGACGCACCCGGGCGGCCCAGTACATGCCTTTTCGCCAGAGCCGGAAGGCTGCCAGAGAGAGCGGGCGACCCTCCCGTCACCCCGCTCTCGGCCTACCTCCCTACGCCGCTACCATACAGAACCACGGAGGAGCCGTCTATTCTGTCGCCGCGGACCAAGAAGCGTCCCTCGATGCGGAGGGCCAGCGGATCGCCCGACAGCGGCGGCGCGTCCTCCGGGGCGGGACGTTGCGCATGGATGTGCAGGTGCGGCTCGGTCGAGGCGCCGGAATTGCCGACCTCACCCAGCAGGTCGCCGACCTCCATCGAGTCGCCAGGGCTCACGGCTACGCTGCCTCGGCGCATGTGCGCGAGCACGATCTCGGCCGAGCCGCAGCGCAGGATGACGTGGTTGCCCAGCCGGTTGACCTGGTCGTTCTGGGGCACCTGGTAGTCAGGCCAGTCGCCCTCGGCTCGGGCGACGCGGCCCGCGCAGGGCGCCACCAGTGGAGAGCCGAAGATCGCGTAGGCCGCCGGATCGGCTGGTCGCCAGCCGGAGGCGGGCAGCCCCCACGGCCCCAGCCCGAAAAAGTCGATGGCATAGGATTGACCCCGCCACGGGCGGAGCCGCTCGACCGAGGGGTCGAGGGTGCGCAGGTGTCCGTTCACGACCGTGTTCGAACCGCCATGGCCCACGAGGTAGGTGCCGGGGCCGAAGGGGTTGGCGATCTCCACGACCTCGACAGGCGGGGGCGTCCGGCCCCTCAT
The DNA here is from genome assembly GCA_937136445.1 of uncultured Gemmatimonadota bacterium. GTDB lineage: Bacteria > Gemmatimonadota > Gemmatimonadetes > Longimicrobiales > Gaopeijiaceae > JAJCZZ01. The sequence continues at coordinate 7,049 of CAKZOQ010000572.1, read as the reverse complement.
GGCCTGCGTGCCATACCAGCCCCCGAGGCCGAGCAGGACGAGCGAAAGGCTGGCACTCGCCCACCCCCGCATGCCCGGCGGCAAGAGCGGCAGCCCGACAGGATATGCGCGGAACAGGTGGACCGCGACGATCACGAGCCACAACACACCATAGACCCGTGGCGCCCACCAGACAGGAAGCGCCCATTGTGCGACGTTCGCCAGCGCGAACAGGAACGCAGCAATGCCTGCCGCCTGCAGCGCGAAGCCGAGACGACTGCCCAACGGCACAGCGGCGAACCAGAGCAGCAGCGCCAGTGGCAGCGCGACCTGAAGAGCCAGGACGGTCGCGATCAGCACCAGCGCCCCCAGCCCGGCATCAGATCGCCCCGCCGAAGGCGAGGCCCCATCGTAGTAGAAGCCAGCCGAAAGCCAGGAGGCAGAGCGCGAAAGCAGTCTGATGCAGCTTGCGCCAGGCGCTCCATCCCGGCGCACGCCAGAGAGGCCGCCAGCGCCTCGGCACGCGGCAGGGCGGCGATGGCTGGGTCGAAGATGGCATGGCTTTCCTCGAAACCTGGCCGGTGGCTCATCGACTGGGCCAGCGTCCGCGGCGTATTACCCGGCACCAGGCCCTCTGGCAGATATCGAGACATGTCCTCGCGCACACCCACCTCTCCCTCCTCCACCAGCATCATGACCGCGACCCAGGTGAAGAGCCTGGTGGTCGAGCCGATCTCGAACCGCGTCTCATCCGGGCTGACGGGCGGGCCGCTCTCGACATCGGCGATGAAGAACGCGAAACGCCTGGCGCTTCCGAACGTGTTGCCAGTCTCGACATGAAATGGGCGACCTCGATCTCTTCGGGCAGGGGGCCGAACAGCAGTGTGAATCCGACGAGCCCGAGCAGCGAGAGTGGGTGTCCGCCAAGCTCGCACCCCATCAAGGGTACCGTGGTCGAGGAGCGCCCGACAATGAGCCTCCGTCCGCCTACGCCGAGAAGGAGGGATCCATCGCCTGATCGTTGGCTTTCATCGCGCACTGGATAGGTCGAATCTGGAGGCATGCGCCATCGTCATTCAGAAGACGTAGCTCGCCCGCAACTCGGTCGGGTCCACGCTCGCTTGGCCCCGTGGTCCATCTGCCTCGACGCGGGCTCGAAGGTGCGAAGTGCCATTCGAGGGTCTTCCTCTTCGTCGAGCCGCCTTGCGGCCGGCCATGGCCCACCGCACCCTCGCAGGGATTGCGCCGCCCCACTCGACGAGGTCCGAGGTGTCCGAATCTCAACCGGAGGACCTCTCGGCGGGCGAGCCGGGTCCGCCCCTCTCCGATGTGATCCCCGCCAAGATCCGCCCCCCCAGGCTCGGGCTGGACGTCGTGCGTCGGGCCCGGTTGGTGGACGCGCTGGAGGCATCGGACGCGCCCCTGCGCCTGATCTCGGCCCCGGCGGGCTTCGGCAAGACGGTTCTCGCCCTCGACTGGCTCGACCGCAGCCGGCGACCGGTGGCCTGGCTCTCCCTGGATGCGCTGGACAACGACCCCCGGCGGTTCGTCGCCCACCTGGCGGCGGCGCTTCGCCGCCTGGGAAGCGAGGAGGCCTCCGCGGCCGCGGCGGCGCTGGACGCCCTCGGTGGTCCGGTGAGCGAGGCCCCTCCGGCCCGGCTCCTGGCCGCCCTCGGCCGGATGGCACCCGACTCGGTGCTGGTGCTCGACGACGTGCATGTGATCGAGGACCCGGCCGTCTCCCGCCTCCTCCGGCACCTCATCGACCACCTGAGGGTCGGTCCGACGCTGGTGCTTCTGTCTCGGGTGGATCCACCGGCGCCCCTGGCCCGGGCGCGCCTCTCCGGTGAGCTCATGGAGATCCGGGAGTTCGACCTGCGCTGCACCCGGGAGGAGGCCGCCGCGCTGATCCACGGTCATCTGGGGCGATCCCTCCCGGCGCACCTCCTGGACCGGGTGGAGGAGCGGACGGAGGGGTGGGCCGCCGGGCTTCGCATGGTCGCCGCCGCGCTGTCGCATGCCGCGGACGACGACGCCGCGGTGGAGGCGCTCCAGGGCACCCAGGAGCTCATGGTGGACTACCTCCTGGAGGAGGCGTTGGGTGCCCGGGACCCCGAGCTGCAGCGCTTCCTCATGGAGACCTCCATCCTGCCGCGGTTCACCGAGGAGACCTGCGTGGCGGTGACCGGTCGTCCCGAGGCCCGGGAGCACCTCCGCAGCGTGTACGATGCCAACCTCTTCCTCTCCTCGTTGGATGGGGAACGGCGCTGGTTCCGATACCACCACCTCTTCGCCGAGCTGCTGACCTTCCGTCTGGAACGCCTGCACCCGGGACGGGCCGCCGAGCTGCGGGAGCGAGCGAGCCGGTGGTTCGAGGATCATGGGGAGGTCCAGGAGGCGCTGTCCCAGGCCGCGGAGATGGACCAGCCCGACCGACTCGTCGAGCTCCTGGACCGACACGGGTACGCCATGCTGGCGCGATCCGAGTTCGCGTCGTTCGCGCGGTGGATGGACCGGGTGCCCGACCCCGACGCATGGCGGTGGCCCATGTTCCGGGTGGCCCGGGCGTGGCAACGGGCGCAGACCGTCCGGGCCGACGACCTGCCGGCGCTCCTCGAGGGGGTGGACGAGGCGCTGGCCGAACCGCCTCCGGGCTACGATGCCGTCCGACTCGGGGAGGCTCGCATGCACCGCGACGCCCTCACCGCCTTCGGGCTCCGCGTGCAGGGTCGCCTGGAGGAGTCGCTGGAGCACGGCGCCGCGGCCCTGGACCGGATCCCCGCGAGGGCTCGAGGGCTGCGGGGGATCCTCCTGTTCAACGAGGGTGTGGTCCGCCTCCAGCTCGGCCGGATGGAGGCCGCCAGGAAGGCCCTTCGGGAGGCCCACGACCATACCCTGCGCACCGGTCTTCCGTACCTGGCGCTGGCCAGTCTGGGACATCTGGGGCACGTCGTCGCCGAGACCGAGGGCGTGGAGCCGGCGCGGCATCACCTGGAGGGCGCGCTGGCCTTCGCGGAGGAGGAGGGGCTGCGCGACCTTCCGGCGGTCGGGATCATCCTCTACCAGTTGGGCGAGGTGCACTGGCTCGCCAACCACCTGGCGGAGGCCCGGACCGTGCTGGAGGAGGCGCGGTCGGTGAGCCGGACCGAACGGCAGACGGACATCCTCGCCAACGTCCTCGTGCGGATGGCGCGGGTTGCGCGGGCGGAGGGTCGGCTCGCCGAGGCCGAGGAGCACCTCACCGAGGCCGCGGGGCTCGCCCATGGGCAGGCGCTCCAGCCCTTCGGCACCACGGTGGAGGTGGAATGGGCCCGACACGAGGCCGCTCGTCCCGTGCTCCCCTGGACCCCCGTCCTGGATGGTGACGCGGACTCCGTGGAATCCGAGCGGTGGACGATCGAGCGGGAGGCGGAAGCGGTCCTCGTCCTTCAACACAGCCTCGGAGCAGGCCTCGACGACGCCGGCCACAGGGAGACCGTGGCAGCGCTGGCCGAACGGGTGCGTACCGAGTCGGAGGCCGGGGGTCGTGGCGTGGCGCTGTCGGTCGCGCTCGTGGTGGAGGCGGCGTTGGCCCGGGACGCCCAGACGCGCCACGCCCGTCTGATCGAGGGACTCGAGCTGGCCTGCCGCCGAGGCTACGTCCTGCCGCTGCTCTCCCTGGGCGGGCCTTTCCGCAGGCTTCTGGAAGCGGGGCTCAAGACCGCCCTCCCGGACGCCCTCCGGGACTTCGTGCAGGAGGCGCTTCTGCCGGACCTTCCCTCCGACCCCCAGCCAACCCTCCCTCCCGGCGAGGCGGTGGCGGACGCCGGCCTGACGGAGAAGGAGGGGGACGTGCTGGGACTCCTGGCGCAGGGCCTCAGCAATCGGGAGCTGGCCTCGGAGCTCTTCGTCTCCGAGAACACGGTGAAGACGCACCTCAAGCACATCTACGCCAAGCTCCAGGTCTCCTCCCGCACCGAGGCCGTCCGCCAGGCCCTCGATCTGGGCCTCCTGGATCACCCCCCGAATCACCCAAAGGGGTGACGCGAGGCCCTACGCTCGTGGGCTAGCGTTCATCTGCGGGTCGCATGGGGCGGCCCACCCAGCGGGGGAGGGCAGGATGGACGGACGAAGCGAGTCCAGCAGAGAGCCGCCGGGCGTCCTGTACCGCCTGAAGGTGGACGGGCGACTGGGCGAGGCCCGGATCCGCTGGCTGGAGGCCGAGGAGTGGGCCCACTCCGCTGGAACGACCGTGCTGGACGTCCGGGTCGCGGATCAGGCCGAGCTGTATGGGCGCCTGCGACGCATCGCCGACCTGAACCTCCGTCTCCTCTCCTGCCGTCGCCTGGAACCCGACGCGGAGACCGGGACGGACAGCGACTCGGACACGGAACCGGACACCTCGGGAGATTCGCCATGAATCCCACCCTGGACCTCTTGGCGGTCGTCCTCCAGCTCGCCATCCCCCTCGCGTTGATCGTACGGGTGGCGTTCACCCGGTACCGCGGGGTGGTTGCCCTGGTGTTGGAGGCCGCCGTGGCGGGCGTGTACGTGGTGGCCATCGCGCTGGCCGGCCTGTGGATGGCCCTGCCCCTGTCCATGCCGCTGCTCTATGGGATCCTCCTCATGGCGGCGCTGTGGCGGGCGGTACGGCGGATGGATCGATCCGGGCCCGAGCGGGCCGTGTCTCCCATCGGCGTGGCCGTGCGAGCCGGGCTCCTTCTGGCTCTCGCGGTCCTGGTGGTTCGAGCCGTCTCCGGTCGCCAGCCTCTGGACGGCACCCCCGTGGCGCTCTCCCTGCCGCTCGAAGGTGCCCATTGGCTCGTGGGGGCCGGAGGGGGCGACCCCCTCCTGAACCCTCACCTCAAGACCGTGCAGGCGGAGCAGTTCCGGGACTACACGGGCCAGAGCTACGCCGTGGACCTGGTGGCGGAAGGTGCGTGGGGTTCCCGGACGACCGTCCTCCCGACCGAACTCGGGGACTACGCAGCCTTCGGCAGGGCCATCCTCGCGCCCTGCTCCGGCAGGGTGGTGGTGGCTCGCGACGGGCAGGCGGATCTGCTGCCGGCGGGAACCGAGCCTGAGAGCCTGCCGGGCAACCACGTGATCCTCGCCTGTTCGGAGATCTGGGTGCTGCTCGCCCACATGCGGCAGGGGAGCGTCGCCGTCGCGCCTGGGGACTCGGTGCGGGTGGGCCAGACGCTGGGCCAGGTGGGCAACAGTGGTCGATCCGACGAGCCGCACCTGCACATCCACGCCCAGACGCCCGGGACCGAGGCGGCTCCGCTCGGTGGCTCGCCGCTCCCCATGACCTTCGACGGACGACAGCTCGTGCGAAACGACCGCGTGCACGGGCTGGAGCAGCAGGCTGCGCGGTCCCTCGAGCCGGAGGCCGGTCCGTCCGGCGGCCCGGACTCTCTTCACGACTGACGAACTCCTACAGGAGCACGACATGAGCAACGCAACGAAGACCACGATCCTCGGCGCAGCCGCACTGGGACTCCTTCTCGCCGCCTCGCCCGCGGAATCCCAGGACCGGTGGGGCGTGGAGCTGCGAGGAGGGGGCGGCGTCGCGGCGCAGGACATCGGCACGCCCGAGGTCAGCTACGCCAACTTCGGCTTCGAGGGGACCGTGCGGTACCGGTTCCAGCCGCACCTGGCCGTCTACGCCGGCTGGGACTGGATCAGCTTCCGACCCGATGACGGCCTCGAAGGGATCGAGGACGACTTCGAGGAGACGGGCTACGCCTTCGGACTCCGCTTCGAGCACCCCTTCAGCGGAGAGACCGGTGAGGGGCCCGCGTACTGGCTGCGGGCCGGCGGCACCTACGACCACGTCGAGGTGGAAGGCGAGGAAGGCGAGATCGTCGCCGACTCCGGCCACGGGCTGGGGTGGGAGGCCGGGGCAGGGGTGAGCCTGGGGCTGGGTGACACCTGGCGGCTCACGCCGGGCGTCCGGTACCGGTCGCTGTCGCGGGACGTCACGGTCGGAGCCCTGGAGATCCCGTTGGACCTCGACTACTTCCTCTTCGAGGTCGGGTTCGCTCGAACCTTCTAGGTGACGGCGAGGTCACGGGCAGTCGGCGTGGAGGCGGGGTCGTCCGAGAGGGCGGCCCCGTCGTGGGCGTTGGAGACAGCGCTGGCTTGACCCGCCACCGACAAATAGGCCAACTTAAATAGGCTAACTCGTCTCCCCTCCACGAACGGGAGTCCGGCATGGTCCGCTCCAAGAAGCCGGTCGAAGTCAGTGCGAGCGACCTCAAGAACGGCTGGCACGACTACCTGAGCCGGGTCGCCGAGGGGCATCAGGAGCTCGTGGTCACGCGGTATGGCCGACCCATCGCCCGGGTGGCTCCATACCAGGAACCGGAGGAGCGAGGCGGGATCTTCGGATGTCTGGCGGGCTCCGTCACGGTCCACGGGGACATCGTGGCGCCCCTGGACGAGGCCTGGGAGGTCGATGGCTGACGCGGGAGTCCCCCTCACGCTGCTCGACACCCACGTCTGGATCTGGATGGTCGAGGGCGACGCGACCCAGGTGGGCCCCGAAGCCGTCGCCTCCATCGAGGACGCAGCACGCGGCGGCGCGGTGTGCGTCAGCCCGATCTCGGTGTGGGAGGTGGCCATGCTCGAGTCACGTGGCAGGCTCAGCCTCTCCCGAGCCCTGGACGACTGGGTGCGGGCCGCACTCGGGGCACCCGGCGTACGTCTCTTGCCGCTGAGCCCGGAGATCGCCATCGAGAGCGCGCGCCTTCCCGGCGAACCGCACGGTGACCCTGCCGACCGGATTCTGATGGCCAGCGCACGGATCCTGGGTGCGCGGCTGGCCACCTGCGACCGAGCGATCCTCGAGTACTCGGAGGGGGGGCGGTTGAGTGTGTTGGATGCTCGGGCGTGAGGATCTGGAGGGCGAGGATCCGCGAGTCCCGGGGAGGCCCCGTCCGTCGCGTCGGCAGGTGCACGTGGCCCGGCGCATCGGAACGCTTCAAGGGGGGATCGCGCACGCGGTCAGGAAGGAATGAGGTGGGCCCGCGCGCGGACGCCCGCTTCACATGCTCTGGCGTCGCGCGAATTGGAGGTAGAACGCCGCC
>CAKZOQ010000571.1 GCA_937136445.1 uncultured Gemmatimonadota bacterium | reverse complement strand
GAGGATGGGGGCGGCGGCGCGGGCGCGGGCCACCGCGGAGTTCACCGAGGAGGCCTATCTCGCCCACTGGGACCGCCTGCTCGCCCAGGTCGCTCCCGACCGCCTCCCCACGACGTCGGAGTCGGACTGACCGTGTGCGGGATCACGGGGTTCGTCGACCCGGACCTGCCGGGGGGACGCCCAGGAGAGACGCTCCGGGAGATGGCCGACACCCTCGACCGACGCGGCCCCGACGACGAAGGCGTGTGGGAGGACGGAGACCACGGGGTCTTCCTGGGCTTTCGCCGGCTCGCCATCCTGGACCTGAGTCAGGCCGGGCACCAGCCGATGGCGTCGGCCTCCGGGCGTTGGGTGGTGGTCTTCAACGGGGAGATCTACAACTTCCAGGAGCTCCGTTCGGAGCTGGTGGAGCGGGGCCACGGGTTTCGGGGCGGCTCGGACACCGAGGTGCTCCTGGCCGCATTCGAGGAGTGGGGCCCGAGGGCCGCCGTGGAACGGCTCCGCGGCATGTTCGCCTTCGCGGTCCACGACCAGGAGAAAGGAGTCCTGTGGATGGCGCGGGACCGGATGGGCATCAAGCCCCTCTACCTGGCTCACCAGGGGTCCTGGCTGGCCTTCTCCTCCGAGATCCGCGGGCTGTTGCCCCATCCCCGCATCTCTGGTCGGGGAAGCCGGGACGGGGCGTGGCACTACCTGCGCTCCCTGTACGTGCCGGCACCGCTCTCCATCCTGGACGGCGTGGAGAAGGTTCTGCCCGGGACCCTGATCCGGTTCTCCCTGGATCGCTCGGGGGCGGTGACGGACCGGGAGGATGTCCGCTACTGGGATCTGGAGGCGGTGGCGGCGGCGGGTGTGGGCCGTCCCTTCCTCGGAGACGAGACAGAGCTTCTCGACGAACTCCACGAGCGCCTCCGGGAATCGGTGCGGATGCGCCTGGTGGCTGACGTCCCGGTGGGGGCGCTTCTCTCCGGTGGGGTGGACTCCTCCTTGGTGGTGGCCCTCATGGCCGAGGAGGCCGAGATCGCTCCGCGCACCTTCACCATCGGCTTCGACGACCCCCGATTCGATGAATCGGAGAAGGCCGCGGAGGTGGCCGAGATCCTCGGCACCCGCCACACCACGGTGGAGATGCCCACCACCGGTGTCCGGGACCTGATCCCCGAGCTGGGCGAGTTCTCGGACGAGCCCATGGCCAACCCCTCCCTCCTACCCACCCTCCTGGTGTGTCAGGTGGCGCGGCGGGATGTGGTGGTAGCGCTCACCGGGGACGGCGGAGACGAGCTCTTCGGCGGGTACAACCGGTACGCCCAGTTTCCCGGTCTGGCGCGGCGAGCCGGAGCGGTGCCCGGCCCCCTGAGACCGGCCCTGGGCCGAGCGATGCGGGCGGGGGCTGCCGTCCCGGGTGTGGAGTGGCTCGGAGGGATCCTCCAGCGCCGACGGTACGGAGAGCAGCACAGCTTCACGGCCCGCCTCCGGAGGGTGGCGGCGGTGGCGGGAGCACGCGACGATCTGCAGGCCTACCGCGACCTCATGGCGGTGGGCCACGTCCGCCCCCCGGTCCGGGGTGGCGCGGCGCGCCCCGTCCACGACGGCGCCTTCGAGCGTCATCCCGACGACCTGCTGGGACGGATCCTCCTCACGGACCAGCTCCAGTATTTGCCCGACGACCTCCTGGCCAAGGTGGATCGGGCCAGCATGTGGGCTTCCCTCGAGGCGCGGGTCCCGATCCTCGATCACCGGGTCGTGGAGTTCTCGTGGCGGGTCCCCACCGACCGGAAGATCGCCGATGGCGTCCTCAAGCGTCCGCTGAAGGCCCTTGCCGGGCGCTACCTGCCCTCGGCGGTGCTGGACCGACCCAAGATGGGGTTCACCGTCCCCCTCGAGCTGTGGCTGCGCAACGATCTCTCTTCCTGGGTGGAGGACCGGCTGGCGCCCGGCGCCCTACGCCGCCGGGGCTTGTACGATCTGGCGGCTGTGAACCGACTTCGCCGTCGTTTCGACGGAGGCGCCCCGGGTCTCGAGCTCGGCATCTGGTCCCTGGCCGTTCTGGAGGACTGGTGCCAGCGGCGGGGCATCACCTTCGACTGAGTAGTCCTGCGGCGCCGCCTTCCCGCCGTCGTCAGGTCCCGATCACCACCACCGCCCCCCCGCGCCCCACCCGTCCCTCCCGGTCCCGGACCCGTACCTCCAGTCGGTAGGCCCCCGGTGGGTGCCGGCTCGCCCGGAGCTCCAGCCGATCTCCGTCACCGTAGAGCGGTAGCGTTGCTCCGTCCTCCGCCTCGAGCCAGCCGGTGGCCGTCGAGGAGACGTCCGCTCCGCCGGCTGCCGTCGCCGTCACCGGCGGGATCACCAGCGGAAGGTCGTCGGCTGGGATCGCCAGCGTATCGAAGGGGAGGGCGACGGTGGGGGAGGTCCGGGCAGGC
>CAKZOQ010000570.1 GCA_937136445.1 uncultured Gemmatimonadota bacterium | reverse complement strand
GGGACACGCGCGGCGTGGAGGAGGAGCAACTCCTGCCCTTCTCCGCCAAGACGGGCGAGGGGAGAAGCGAGCTTCTGCAGGCGCTGGACGGTCTGCTGGAGGCGGCCTCGTGATTCCCCGCCCTGCGCCCCTCCTGGCGCTCCTGGCGGCATCCTCCCTGGCCCTGGGAGGCTGCGCGGTGGCACCGGCAGGGAGCGGCTCCGCGCCGGCGGCGACCGGGGCGAACCCGGGACAGGCGCGTCCCCTCCCTCCCCCGGGTCTGGGGACCCTTCGACAGGACGACATCACCATCTCCCTCCGGCAAGACGCCCTGCAGATCAAGGTCACCCCCCTCCTGGAGCGGGTGATCCGCGCCACGGCGCCGGATACCTACCGTCGGCTCCACGGCCTGGCGGAGGCCCATGGCGACCCGAACCCCGGAGATGAGCGGGCCTACTTCCTGGTCTCCTTCTTCACCGAGGACCCGGGGACGGCCTACATGCCCGAGGACCTGAACCTCGTCTCCCGAGGCCTCCGGCTGCGCCCTGACCGCATCGCGCCGGTCACCCCGGACTGGGGTCAGTACCGCCTGGAGCAGCGCCGCACCGAGATGGCGGTCTACGCCTTCCAGGGATCGGTGGATCTGGAGTCGGAGCTTGTCGTCCTCTACCAGGGCCTGGAGAGCACGGAGTGGACGGTGATCCGCCCCCGGGTGGAGTCGGAGCTCGTACGAGTGCGGGCCCGGGCGCGACCGGGTCAGGCGTCCAGCTCGTACTTGGAGAGCTTGCGGTAGAGGGTGCGCTCACCGATGCCCAGGCGCTCGGCGGCCTTCCGACGATTGCCGCCCACGTTGGCCAGCGCCGCGACGATGGCCTCCCGTTCCAGGTCCTCCATGGTCATCCCCGACCGATAGACCACGACGCCGTCCTCCTCGGGGGGCTCGGACCCGGGTCCAGCGTCCGACGGTGGGCCACCATGGGCAGCGGGCGCCCTCGCGCCCTCGCCGCCTGAGAGCTCTTCGGAGGGTCCGTCGTCCATCTCCGGCTCGGCGGCGTCCCGCGAGGAGAAGAAGACCTCGCCGCCGGGCCGTGACTCCACCTCCACGGCCTCCAGGTCCTCGGCATCCAGCTCCTCCCGATCCAGCACCTCCGGGATGGCCAGGCGACGTCCGCCCGGGTAGGAGCCTTCCTCCCGGTAGGCTTCGAACTGCCGGCGGAGGTCGTCCATGTCCACCCGGAGCTCCACCAACGTCTGGAAGATGAACTCCAGCTCGGGGCGGAGGTCTCCACCACCGGCGCCCCGCTCCACCGTACCCGGCCGTGCCAGAGGTGCGGGCAGGAGGGATTCCCCCCGTCCGGCCCGGATGTCCGAGGGGATGTCCCGGGGTTCCACCGGGCGGTTCGGCGCCAGAACCACCATGGATTCCACGAGATTGCGGAGTTCCCGGACGTTCCCCGGCCAGGAGTACTCCTCCAGGACCTGCATGGCGTCGGCGGAGATGCCGGGAAAGGAGCGGTCGTGGCGCTCGGTGGTTTCGGCGACGAAGGATTCCACCAGGAGGGGGATGTCCGCCCGTCGCTCCCGGAGGGGCGGGAGCTCGATGTGGAGCACGTTCAGCCGGAAGTAGAGGTCCCGTCGGAACTCCCCCGTCGAGACGAGCTGCCGAAGCTCCTGGTTGGTGGCGGCGATGACCCGCACGTCCACACGGCGGGTCTCCTCGCCCCCTACCCGAAGGAACTCCCGCTGCTCGAGGACCCGCAGGAGTTTGGTCTGGGTGGCCAGCGGCATCTCCCCGATCTCGTCCAGGAAGATGGTGCCCCCGTGGGCCAGCTCGAAGAGCCCTCGCCGGGAGTCCACCGCCCCGGTGAACGCCCCCTTCTCGTGCCCGAAGAGCTCCGACTCCAGGAGGGTGTCCGGGAGGGCGGCGACGTTCACGTCGATGAAGGGCTCGTGCTTGCGGCGGGAGAGGGCGTGGACGCCCCGGGCCACCAGCTCCTTCCCGGTCCCGGACTCGCCGGTGACCAGGACCGTCGCCGAGACAGGGGCGATCTGCACCACCCGCTCCAGGGCCTCCCGGATCGCGTCGGTCTCCCCGACGATCCCGGTGATGCGCTGCAGCCGTCGCCGTTCCACCACCGTACGGCCCACCGTGGCGACGTCTTCCGCCGCGGTATCGCGGGTGAAGACCTCGTCGTAGCCCGGACGGGGGGCGGCGTCCACCGTGCCCGGGTCGGCCAGGCCAAAGACCGGGAGGTGCAGCCGGGCCGCCTGGTCCGCCAGCCTCCGGTCCCCTTCCTCCAGCCCCCCGGTCAGGACCAGGAGGCCGGCATCCCCGGCCTCGGAGATGTCTTCGTCGGGGGTCACCAGGTCGGTGCGGTACCCCATCTCCTGGAAGGCCTCGCGGAGTGCACCGGCCCGATCCAGGGCGTGGGTGGAGAGGAGGACCACCGGCTCCTTCACGCGTCCTCCTGGTGGGCGGGGTCTTCGCCCTGAAGGAGAGCCAGGGCATGCTCCGCCACCGGGTCCAGAACGGCCAGGCCGTCCCGCACGCCTCCCGGACTCCCCGGCAGGTTGAGGAGGAAGGTCCGGCCCCGCGTGCCGGCCAGTCCCCGGGAGAGGAGCGAGAAGGGGGTCGCCTCCAGTCCAGCCCGCCGGATGGCCTCCGGGAGCCCGGGTGCCTCCCGGTGAAGCACGGCCCGGGTGGCTTCTGGCGTCACGTCCCGCGGGGCCATCCCGGTGCCCCCGGTGGTCACTACCAGGTCCAACGCCTTCTCGTCGCACCAGCGCAGGAGGACCGCCACGATGCGGTCGGTCTCGTCCGGCACCACCGCCCGAGCCCCCACCTCCCAGCCCCGGTCCTCCACCCACGCCACCAGCACCGACCCGCTCACGTCCTCACGGGTGCCGCGGTAGCACCCATCGCTCACCGTGAGCACGCCGACGCGTCGCATGGTCTCCGGTCTCCGTCGTCCGATCCGACTCAGCGTCGGATGGAGCCGTCGGTGTAGAACGGCGGTCGCTGGACCACCGCCGCCACCGGGGTGCCGCGGATCTCCACCGCCAGCTCCGTCCCCGGTGCCGCCGATCCGGTGGGGACGTAGCCCAGGGCGATCCCCTCCCCCAGCGAGGGGCTCTGGGTGCCGCTGGTCACCTCGCCGACCCGCTCCCCCTCCGGGTCCAGGACCGGGTAGCCCGGTCGGGGGAAGCCACGCTCGGTGAGCCGCAGCCCCACCAGCCGGCGGGGCACGCCGGTCTCCTTCTGCTCCAGGAGGGCCTCCCGGCCCACGAAGTCCCCTGCGTCGAACTTGGTGATCCACCCCAGCCCCGACTCCAGCGCCGTGTGGTCCTCGTCCAGGTCGTTGCCGTAGAGGGCGTAGCCCATCTCCAGACGGAGCGAGTCCCGGGCGCCCAGGCCGCAGGGAAGAAGGCCGTCCTCCGAGCCCTCGTCCAGGAGGGCGTCCCATATCTCGCCGGCGGCGTCGGCGTGCACGTACAGCTCGAAGCCGTCCTCGCCGGTGTAGCCGGTCCCGGAGATGACGGCAGGGTGGCCCGCCACCCGACCCTCGCGGAAGCGGTAGTAGCGGATCTCGTCCACATCCAGGTCCGCCAGGGGCCGCAGGATCTCCCGGGCCGTAGGGCCCTGGAGGGCCAGGAGCGCCGTCCCATCGGAGCGATCGTCCACCGCCACGGCCCTCGACCCCACCCGGTCCCGGATCCAGGCCAGGTCCTTCTCCAGGTTGGAGGCGTTCACCACCAGCATGAAGCGGTCGGGGAAGCGGTACACCAGGAGGTCGTCGATCACCCCACCGTCCGGGCGGCACATGGCCGAGTACTGCGCCTGACCGAGCTGGATGGCGGAGGCGTCGTTGACGGTGATCTCCTGGACGAGCTCCAGGGCGTCCGGCCCGCGGACCTCCAACTCCCCCATGTGGGAGACGTCGAAGAGGCCCGCCACCTCACGGACGGCGCGGTGCTCGGTCCGGATGCCGGTGGGATACTGCACCGGCATGGCGAAGCCGGCGAAGGGGACGAGCTTCCCCTCGAGCTGCTCGTGACGGTGGTAGAGGGGGGTACGGGTGAGGGTGTCGCTGGAGGTCATAGGAGCTCCGCCAGGATGGCTTTCTGGATGTGAAGTCGGTTCTCGGCCTCCTCGAAGACCCGCGAGCGAGGTCCTTCCAGCACCTCGGCGGTGACCTCCTCTCCGCGGTGGGCCGGGAGGCAGTGGAGGAAGATGGCGTCCGGTCGGGCCCGGGAGAGGAGGGCCCGGTCCACCCGATAGGGGGCGAAGGTCTCCGCCCGAGCCGAGGCCTGCGCCTCCTGCCCCATGCTCGCCCACACGTCGGTGGTGACAACGTGGGCGCCAGCGGCGGCCTCGGCGGGATCCCGGGTGAGGAGGACGGAGGTGCGCTCCCGGGCTCGGTTGAGGATGGCGGGCTCGGGTTCGTGCCCCTCGGGACAGGCCAGCCGGAGCTCGAAGCCGAGCTGGCCGGCGGCGTTCAGCCACGAGTGGGCCATGTTGTTGCCGTCCCCGATCCAGGCCACCGAGCGATCCCCGAGCTCCGGACCGAAGGCCTCCTGGACGGTGAGGAGATCCGCCATGACCTGGCAGGGGTGGAGGAGGTCGGTGAGGCCGTTCACCACCGGGACGTCGGCGGATCGGGCGAGCTCCTCCAGCTCCTCCTGGGCGAAGGTCCGCATGACGATTCCGTCCACGTACCGGGAGAGGACCCCGGCGGTGTCCCGCATGGACTCTCCCCGACCGATCTGGCTGTCCTGCTCCGAGAGGAAGAGGGCGTGCCCCCCGAGCTGGAGCATGGCCACCTCGAAGGCGACACGGGTCCGGGTGGAGCTCTTCCGGAAGATCATCGCCAGAACCTTCCCGGCCAGGACCGGATCCGACTCCTCGCCGGCCTTGAGGCGGTGGGCCCGGTTCAGCAGATGGAGGAGGAAGGACGGCTCGTGATCCGCCAGGCTGAGGAAGTCGCGGGTCTCGGTCATGGCTCCCGGACGACGGTCAGAGGATGTAGCGGCGGAGGTCCTCGTCGTGCGCCACCTTGTCCAGACGCGACTCGACGAAGGCCCGGTCCACCACCAAGGGGGACTCCAGCTCGCCTGGGAGGTCGAAGAGCACGTCCTCCATGAGGGTGGTCATCACGGTCTGGAGACGCCGGGCCCCGATGTTCTCCATGGTGTCGTTCAGTTCGCTCGCCACCCGTGCGATCTCGGCGATCCCGTCCTCGGTGAACTCCACCTCCGCGCCCTCGGTGCGAACCAGCGACTGGTACTGGGAGAGGAGGGCGTTCCGTGGCTCCTGGAGGATCCGGACGAAGTCGGCCTCCGTGAGGCTCTTGAGCTCCACCCGGACGGGAAAGCGCCCCTGGAGCTCCGGAATGAGGTCCGACGGTTTCGCCACGTGGAAGGCCCCGGCCGCGATGAAGAGGACGTGATCCGTCCGCACCAGCCCGTGCTTGGTGGTGACGGTGGAGCCCTCCACGATGGGCAGGAGGTCGCGCTGGACCCCCTCCCGGCTCACATCCGGGCCCTGACCTGCCCGCTCCCCGGCGATCTTGTCCACCTCGTCGAGGAAGACGATCCCCATCTCTTCGGTGCGGTCCAGCGCCTCGTTGATGACCTCGTCCATGTCCACGAGCTGGTCCAGCTCGTCCTGGAGGAGCACGCGGCGGGCCTCTCCCACGGAGAGGGTGCGGCGCTTGGTCTTCTTGGGCAGCATCTCCTGGAGCATCTCGGTGACGTTGTAGCCCATGTCGTCTCCTCCGCCCATGGGCATCATCATGCCGTCCAGCGACGCCGACTGCTGGATCTCCACCTCGATCTCCCGATCCTCGAGCTTCCCGTCGCGCAGGAGACCCCGGAGCTTCTCCCGGGTCCGCTGGCGGCGGTTCCGGGGACCGGTGGGTTCGTCCGAGGGGCTCACCCCCGAGGGGCCGGCGATGAAGACGTTGGAGGCGTCGCCCTCCGCCTCCGCCGGCGCGGGCTCCTCCACCGGGGGCAGGAGGAGATCCAGGATGCGCTCCTCCACCCGGGCCTCGGCCTCCTCCTCCACCTCGGCCTCCCGCTCGGAGCGGACCAGGTTGATGCCGATGTCCACCAGGTCCCGGATCATGGACTCGACGTCGCGGCCCACGTACCCGACCTCGGTGAACTTGGAGGCTTCCACCTTGATGAAGGGGGCGCCGGCCAGACGAGCCATGCGACGGGCGATCTCCGTCTTCCCCACGCCCGTGGGTCCGATGAGAATCAGGTTGTTCGGCAGGATCTCGTCCCGCATCTCGTCGTCCACCCGTTGGCGCCGCCAACGATTCCGCAGGACGATGGCCACGGCCTTCTTCGCGGCATCCTGCCCCACGATGTACTTGTCCAGCTCGGCGACGATCTCCCGCGGGGTCAGCTCGTCGAGCCAGCGGAAGTCCTCGGCCTCGGGATCGGGCGTGTCCTGGCGGCCGGCGGGGGGCGTGTCCATGGTGGATCCCGTCTCGGTGGTGGCGGTGCTCATGCGGCCTCCTGGTCGTCGCCGAGTTCGAGGACGACGATCTCCCGGTTGGTGTAGACGCAGATGTCGCCGGCGATGCCCAACGCCTCCCGGACGATGTCCGGCGCTGCCAGGGAGGAGTGGGCCCGGAGGGCTCGGGCGGCGGAGAGGGCGTAGCTCCCGCCGGAACCGATGGCGAG
>CAKZOQ010000569.1 GCA_937136445.1 uncultured Gemmatimonadota bacterium | reverse complement strand
GGTCTCGGTCAGCGACAACATCACCTGCACCAGCGCAATGCCATCGGCATAGCAGTGATGAATGCGGGTGATAAGCACCGGACCTTCGCTGTGGTTTTCCACCAGATGGAACTGCCACAAGGGCTTGGACTGATCCAGCGGTGTGCTCGCCAGTTCGCTGACAAACTCCTGCAGCTCATCCTTGCCGGCAAAGGCAATGGAATGGACGAGGAAATCGATGGTGCCCCATTTGTCCTTGATGGCGGTGAAGGCGGCGTCCAACCGACGGGCCAGTCCCCAGGCCAGGATGAGGAGGAGCGTCCCCGCCACGCTCCCCAGGAAGTGGGAGAGTTCCACGAGGGGCAGGGGGAGGCGCCCGGCCACGGGTCCCACCGGGAGGGCACCGGTGAGGAGGAGGACGGTGCCCGCCAGGAAGACCGCCCCCGCCAGGACCAGCGGGACGGCGCTGGACACGCCGGAGCCCACGACGGAGAGAGCTCGGCCCGCGCCTTCGCGCCGCGCTCCCAGCTCCGACACGGCCACCGTGCCCACGGCCACCAGGAGCGGGATGAACTGATAGCAGATCCGGAACGTGAGAATCGCCGCCAGCACCGAGGCCACGCCGGGCGTTCCTGGAAGGAGGAGGAGAAGGAGCGCCTCGAAGACTCCGAGGCTCGCAGGGACACGGGAGAGGAGCCCACCTGCCCAGGCGAGGGCGAAGACCGCCACGAAGGCGCCGAAGCCAGGGGTGGCGCTCGTGGGCAGGAGGACGAAGAGGGCGCCCGCCGAGGCCAGCCAGTACGCCAGCGAGATGGCGAGGCGGAGGAGGGCGTCCCGACCGACCCGCGCCGCCCAGAAGGCCACGGAGGCCAGAAGACCCGCCCCCACCAGGCGCAGCAGGCGGGCCGGGAGGCCGTCCCCGGAGAGGGTCCCGACACCGTCGAGGGTCGCGCCCGGAAGTCCGAGGAGCGCCCACCCCAGCACGACCGGCAACCCCACCAGGATGGTCACCCGGCCACCGGTCACCGTGCGGTCCACCTCCTCCGGGGTGAGCCCCCAGGCGGTGTAGAGGCGGTCCCGGACCGGTGGACGACCGACGAGGGGGGAGCCCAAGGCCTGGCTGTAGGCGTAGCCCAGGAAGGCGGCCCAGGCGGTGCGCGTCGGAGGGAGGACGGGTCCGTCCTGTCGGCGGGCAGCCTGTCGCTCTCCAGCCATCAGGGCCAGGAGGGCCCCGGTGGCCAGAACGAGCGCCGCCGCCGCGGCACCCGGTTCCACCGAGGCCAGGGCATGGCGGACGGCACCGGGCGGGAGGGAGGCTAACTCGGTCCTGAAGACCAGGAGGGCCAGGACGAATCCACCTCCCGCCGCGAGACGGGGGAGCCACGACCGTTCGGCGAGGAGGTTCATGCCCTGAAGCTAGGGAAGTCCCTGGGGGCGCCGCCCCCCACGGGCCTCCTCCAAGGAGGCCGGGGCGTCAGTCCCGCAGGAGCTCCGTGGGGAGCGCCATGGGCCTCATGAGCTTGTAGATGGGCACCAAAGGCGGGCCGTCCCCCTGGACGTCGTCCGCCGACCGTGGCAGGTAGGCGTCCAGGGTGTTCCAGTAGACCACGTTGTCCTCGGTCTCCGGCTCCAGCATGTGGCCCACGAGGCGCCCGAGCTGCTGGGCGGTGCGGACCACGTAGCTGTGCGGTGGGAAGGTCTCCTGGAGCGTCACCACCTCACCCACGTCCACCACCGTGGCGGCGGCGTGGTCGTAGGCCCGCTCGTGGCTCACCCCGGCCACCGTGTAGGCGTCCACCGTGAGCTCGGTCTCCTCGGTGAGCTGCTCCACCGCGATCCCGTGGCGCTGCAGCATGGCCACGGCGTCGGTGGCGTAGGGAGGCAGGACATAGGCCCACGGACGAGGCCGGCTGGCGAGCACCACCGGCTTCTTCATGAGCTGTGCCCCCTCGATGAGGACGGCGTCCACTGCCTCCTCGGGGTCCGTCCCGCGGCCGCCGTCCTCCACCAGCAGGTAGTCCACCGTGTACTCCTCCGCCTCGTACTCCATCTCGGTGGTGATCTCCCCGCGGGGCTCGGCACCCATGGCGATGGTCTCGGCGTTGGCCTCGGCGATGACGCTCGTGAGCAGTTCGGCGTTCTCCGCCGCCCACTCCACCACCGCCAGGTAGCCCAGGTATCCGGCGCGGGCACCCACGTCCAGCGTCTGGTTCGGCGCCTCGAAGAGGATGGCCACCGAGTTCACGAAGCCCCCGTAGTTCCGCCCGATCCGGGCCTGGGAACCGCCCACCCGCCAGGCCTCTTCGTTGCCGCCCGTGTAGTACCAGGATCGGTAGCCTTCTCCGTCGAGCTTGGCGTCGATGGCGGGGAAGATCTCGTCGTCACAGAGGAGGGTGATCTCCGGGGCCGGGTCGGCGTGGCTCGGGCACTGGTAGTTGAGGTTGTAGGGCCGGGAGCCGCCGTTGTGGCCGTCGATGTAGAGATGGGGCCGCCACTCGTTGACCAGATTGCCCACGTAGCTGGCGATGGCCGGGTGCTCCAGCTTCACGTAGTCCCGGTTGAGGTCGATGAAGCGGCTGTTTTCACGAGTGCCGCCGGGCTCGGCCTCGAAACCGTCGGGGTTGATCTGGGGGGCCACCAGGACGGTGACCTCGTCCAGGAGCTCGTAGGCCTCGGTGCCCGGCGTGGCGAAGTCCCGCATGAGGACCAGCAGGCCCTCGCGGAAGGTCCGCTCGTCCCCGTGCACGTTCGCCGCCAGGAGCAGCACCGGCCGGTCCAGCGTGTTGGCCTCCCACGGCTGGGAGATCAGGGGCCGGGAGAAGACCGCGTACGCCAGGTCCCGACCGAGCCAGGTCTGGCCGTAGCTCCCCAGATACATGTGTGGGGTGACGGCCTTCAGCGCCCGGAGGTACGCCCACATCTCCTCATGGTTGGTGTGGCGATCGAACCCGACGTCCTCGGCCGCGGTGGTGGGGTATCCCTCGGCCACGGCCGACCACTGGACCTGCGCCTCAGCGGCGGAGGGAAGAGCCGTAAGGGCCAGGAGGAGAGCGGCGACGGCCGAGAGGATGCGCCCATGAGTGGGGCGGGCATGCCTGGGGTTCATGCGGACCTCGAAGTGGGATGGTCGGGATGATTCACGGATGACACCCCGTTGGCCGCCCAGGGTTCGGATGCGGCGCCTTCACCGGGCTCCGGCTGGCTGCTGGGTCCCGAGCAGGGGGAGGGCGATGCGGAAGTGGGACCCCCGGCCCGGCTCGGTGTCCAGTCGGAGGGCGCCGCCGTGGCTTCGGACGATGCCCAGGGTGGCGGCGAGCCCCAGCCCTCGACCGGGCCCCTTGGAGGAGTAGAAGGGATCGAAGATCTGGGTCCGGGTGTGCTCGTCCATCCCGATGCCGTTGTCCTCCACCTCCACTACGGCGTATTCGCCGGGCACGAGGTCGTCGTCCACCACGGCCCGGGCGAGCCACGCCTCGTCCACCGAGGCGACCCGGGTGCGGAGGATCACCCGGCCCTCCTCCCCGAGGGGCGCGACCGCGTCGGCTGCGTTGGTCACCAGGTTCATGAGGACCTGACGGAGCTGGACCTCGTCCGCCTCGATGGTGACGGGCATCTCGGGGAGGTCCAGCGTCAGCTCGGCGCTGGGGAAGGTGGAGGCCTCGAGGAGCCGCCGGAGCTCCCGGGCACAGGTGGAGAGCTCCACCGGGCCCCGGTCCAGGGTCCCCTTGCCGGCGTAGGAGAGCATCTGGCGGCAGAGGTTGGCCGCCTCCATGGAGGTGTCGATGATGATCTGGGCGTCCTC
>CAKZOQ010000568.1 GCA_937136445.1 uncultured Gemmatimonadota bacterium | reverse complement strand
CAAGGGGTACGTGGCCCGGGAGATCCTCATCGGCCTCATCAACGGGTTCGCTCTGGGAGTGGGCATCGCCCTCATCAGCCTGATCGTGGGAGGGGACCCCATGCTGGGTGTCGTCGTCTTCCTGGCCATGTGGGGGAATCAGGTCGTGGCGGGCTTCGCCGGGGCCTTCATCCCCACGACGCTGGACCGGATGGGGGTGGATCCCTCCATCGCCTCGTCGGTGTTCGTCCACACCCTCACCGATCTGTGCGGGTTCTTCCTGTTGCTGGGTCTCGCCTCCCGACTCCTCCTGTAGGACCACCCGTGACCCGACTCGGCCGAAGCTTCTCGGTCCTCGCCCGCCTCTTCCCCTTCGTCGTCGCCTTCTTGCGGGATCGCCGACGGTGGATCCTGGTGGGGCGGCCGGCGCGTCGGACCCCCGAGGATCACGAGCGGCGCGCGGACAAGCTCGCCGATCGTCTGGCGGGGCTGGGTGTCACCTTCATCAAGCTGGCCCAGCTCTTCAGCGCCCGGGCCGACATCCTTCCCGAGCCCTACCTCTCGGCCATCGGGCGGCTCCAGGACCAGGTCCCCGCCGACCCCACCGACAAGGTGATGGCGGTGGTGGAGGAGGAGCTGGGCGCCCCGGTCGCCGAGCTCTTCGAGAGCTTCGAGCGGACGCCACTGGCCGCCGCCAGCCTGGGCCAGGTCCACGAGGCCCGGGTGGACGGCCGGGAGGTGGTGGTGAAGGTCCTCCGTCCCGACGTGGAACGGATCCTGGCGCTGGACCTGGATATCTCGTTCCGCCTCCTCTTCTGGCTCAACATCCTCTTCCCGAACCACCACGTCCGAGCGGTCACCAGCGTGGTGCGGGAGTTCAGTGTGCGGGTCCGCTCGGAGATGGACTTCCGGCAGGAAGCGGACAACCTGGCGCGGTTCCGGCGGTTCTTCAGCGGCGAACGGAAGGTGCGGGCTCCCATGGTCCTGGAGCGCTTCACCCGGAAGCGCGTCCTGGTCATGGAGCGGGTGCGGGGCACCAAGATCGACAAGCTGCACGACCAGTTCCTGAGCGGGCGCCTCCGCTTCCAGGAGGTCATGGAGCGTCTCACCAGCGTCTACATGCGGATGATGATGGTGGACGGGTTCATGCACGCCGACCCCCACCCCGGCAACCTCCTGGTGCAGGACGACGGCACCATCGTGGTGCTGGACTGGGGCTCGGTGCTGGAGGTACCGCGGTGGACCCGGCAGGCCATCCTCAACATCGCGCTGGCCCTGGGTCGGGAGGACATCGACGGGGTCATCAACGAGATGTACGGGCTGGGGATGATCAGCCCCGAGGTCTCCCGGGGCGAGATCCGTGAGGCGGCCACCGAGATCCTGCGCATCGTGGAGCGGGCCAAGACCACCAACCCGCAGCGGATCGTGAACGAGGTGCTGGGCGAGCTCCTGGACACCTTCTACACCTGGCCGCTGGTCCTCCCGCAGGAGCTCGTCTACTTCTTCCGGACCTCCGCCCTGCTGGAGGGGCTGGCCTTCCACTACGAGTCGAACTTCGACGGCCTGACCTTCGTGAGGGGACTGGTGCGGGAGCACCGCTCCGAGCTCCTGAAGTCCGCCGGGAGGGAGCCCGTCCAGGTGGCCAAGGGGCTCATGGACGAGGCCCAGACCGTGGTGCGCTCCCTCCGCGATCTGGTGGGGCGGGCGGAACGGGAGGAGCTCCGGGTCCGGGTGCACCCCCGGGACATCCAGCAGCAGGAGCGCTTCCTGCACCTCCAGGCCCGCCGCCTCCTGCTGAGCATCTTCGCCACCGCCACCGCCGTCATCACCTCCATCCTCTTCCTGGCCCTCCGCTCCTGGTGGCTGCTGGGCTTCGGCCTGGCAGCGGCTTTGCTCATGTTCGTCCTCGTCCTGTTCCTGCCCACCCACCTGTTGGAGAACCCGTTGCGCCACGCACGCGGCATCCGACCCGACGAATGGCGGTAGGAGGCGAGCTCCCCGCCGGGCTCGCCGACCTCCTCGACCGCTTCCGCGAGGGTCAGGTGGCGGCGCTGGCCCGCACCATCTCGGTGGTGGAGGACGAGCGCCCTGGATTCCAGGCGCTCCTCCACCGCCTGCTCCTGGCCGGCCCCTCGACCCGGCGCCTGGGGATCACCGGACCGCCGGGGGCGGGGAAGTCCAGCCTGGTGGCCTCGCTGGCCACCAGCTATCGGGAAGCCGACGAGCATCTGGGCGTCGTGGCGGTGGACCCCACCTCGCCGTACTCCGGGGGGGCACTCCTCGGCGACCGGATCCGGATGAACGACCTGGCCACCGATCCCGGGAT
>CAKZOQ010000567.1 GCA_937136445.1 uncultured Gemmatimonadota bacterium | reverse complement strand
CTCACCGGCTGGATCCAGCTCGTTCGGCGGGACCGCCACCGCCTGACTCCGGCGCTCAGCGGGATCGTGGCGCCTGCTCTGGTGCCGACGCTGGCCACCCTCGTCTTCTTCATCCACGTGGATCGGACGTTGCAGGACCGGACCGAGGCGACGTTGGCTCAGGACCTCACCCGTGGACTGGCTGTTGCCTCCGCGCTCTGGGAGGAGCTGGAGCCCCGGGCCGTCCACGACCTCACCGGCTTCCACGCCTCGCTGGTGCGGGACGGTCGGGTGGAGGGGAGCTCGTTCTCGGGTGGACTGGACGCCCTGGCGGCACTCCCCAGCCCTCCGCCGTCCTTCACGGCGTCGGGATCGGTGGTCACGCCCGACGGCCCTTCGGTCTACCTCTCCCGTCGGACGCAGGGTGGGGCGGTACTGGTCCTCACCACGCTCCCCCCGGAGGTACAGGTCGCAGCCCTCCGCGGAACCCTCTTCTGGATGGGCCTGGCGCTGGGCCTCTGGTGGACGGTGGTGGCGGTGAGCGCCTGGCTGGGAAGTCGGCGCCGGGACCGGCGAGCCGAGGCGGTGGCGTAGGACGCCGGATTCGCCTCAGTGGAGCACCGGATCGTCTGGGTCCTCTCCGGGCATGACCGGCGCGGTCAACTCGAACCGGGGGACGGCGACGCGGAAGGTCTCCCCGCCGGGCCGGGCGAAGGTGTAGTACCCCTCCATGTAGCCCGCCGGAGACTGCAGGACGCAGTAGCTTCGATAGCCGTGGCGCTCGCCGGGAGCCAGGTGGGGCTGCTCGCCCACCACGCCTTCCCCGTCCACCTCGGTGTCCTCCCCCCCGGCATCGTGGATCCGCCAGTGCCGGAAGAGAAGCTGGGCCGGCGACTCCCCCTCGTTGGCCATCTCGATCTCGTAGGAGAACACGAAGGTGCCCTCCCCGGGATCGGATTCGGAGAGCGAGAAGCGCGGGAGAACCCGCACCCGGATGCCCTGGGTCGCCTGCTCGTAGGATCGCGTCGTCATACTGACTACTACGCTACCGGGCCGGAGGGTTCCCGCCGCGTCCAGGATTGGAGGCCCGCCGGGGAGGGCGGGACACCGGAGCCTGGCGGCGGATTCATCTGGCGCCGAATTGCACAGCTCTTCGGCGACCCCGCATTAGCTCCGGTCGATGACGATGGTGTGCGTGTTGTCCACGGAGAAGACGATGACCGGCCCCAGCAACTCGATGAGGGCGTTCCCGAGGAGGGCCTCGTCGGTGGTGACCGAGACCCCGATGAGGGTCGTCGTATTGGGATCGCCGGGGAGCCCTCCAGGAAGGCTCCAGTTCTCGTAGTCCAGGGAATAGCCCTCGGCCGCGAAATCGAAGTTGTCCGGGAGGAATTCGGTGAGCTCCGACGGGACCTCCCCGTCGGAGGTCTCCGCCGGCCAGGTGAGGTATTCCGCGTGGTAGTTCAGTGCGGCGATGCGGACCACCTCGAGGTCGCCGGCCAGCTCGGCGGCACGGGCCCGGGTGATCATGTTCTGGAGGTTGGGGACGGCCAGGCCGGCCAGGATGCCGACAATGGCCATCACCATGAGCAGCTCCACGAGGGTGAAGCCGCCTCGGCGCCGGTCGCGGCTCGATCATGTCACCCGAAGAGCTCGCACCGCTGCTCAAGAAGCTGCGCAAGACCCCCCTTCACGACGCCGCGAGCGCCCGCTCGGTGGACTACGGCACCGATGCCTTCGTGTCGGTCGAGCGGCTCTCGGGCGGACAGAAGGCGCGGCTCAGCCTGCTGATCGCCACCATCGACGCG
>CAKZOQ010000566.1 GCA_937136445.1 uncultured Gemmatimonadota bacterium | reverse complement strand
CTGGATCCGGAGCTCAAGCGGCCCAAGGACGGGAAGATGGAGAAGCACGTGCTCCGCGAGGCGCTGGGGCACCTCCTCCCCGAGTCGGTGGCCTGGCGGCAGAAGGAGCAGTTCAGCGACGGGGTGGGCTACGGCTGGATCGACGGGCTTCGGGACCACGCCGACGCCCGGGTGAGCGACGGCCAGCTCGCCGCCGCGCCCGGGCGCTTCCCCATCAACCCGCCGGTGACGAAGGAGGGCTACCTCTACCGGACCATCTTCGATGAGCTCTTCCCTCTGGCGTCGGCGGCGGCCTGTGTTCCCGGCGGGAAGTCGGTGGCGTGCAGCACGGCGGAGGCGTTGGCCTGGGACGAGAGCCTCGCCGACGTGGTGGATCCGTCGGGTCGGGCGGTGCGGGGGGTGCACCAGTCGAGCTATTGACGCATACTCTTCGTCCCTCCCCCCGAACCCCTCCTCCATGGGCTTTCTCGACTGGTTCAAGCAGGACGACGACGCCTCGGCGAGATCCGGCGCCGGGAGCGACCTCGACCACAGGCTCCGTGGCCTGGAAGAGGAGTCGCGAACGGCCGGGGCCGGCTTCCAGTGGGGTGCACTGAACCGGGCGGGTGACCTATGCCTCCGTGCCGGAGACAAGGACCGAGCCCTCCGCTACTACGGGCGCACCATCGACACGCTGCTGGCGGACGGCCAGCGGGAGGCGGCCCGGGGCGTGGCGAACAAGATCATCCGGGTGCACCCCCACGCCGTCCGGACCCTTTGCACCCTGACCTGGCTGGACCTGGCCGCCCAGCACCAGGCCACGGCGCTCCTCCACCTGCGGGACTACGTGGAGGGGGCCAAGGCCGCAGGTCAGGAGATCCTCACCGCCCGACAGATCGTAGAGATGGCGCGGCTGAGCCCCGACGACGAGTTCCTGGGCGCCGCCGCCGACGCCCTGGATCGGCTCGACGAGCCGGAGAAGGCGGGCGTGGTGCGGGAGTGGGCCCGGTCCAGTGGGTCCCCCGACGCCATCACCGACGCCGAGGAGTTGGCGGAGGCGTGCTTCGACGCGGCCATCGGAAGCAACCGGACCACGAGCGGGGACAGCTGACCGGCGCCCGTTCATGGCAGCGTCCCACCCCATCTTCCTGTCCGCGCACAGCCTGGGCCTGACCCTTGCCGGGGGCCGGGTCCTCTTCCGGGACCTCTCGCTGGCTTTCGGCATCGAGCGCGTCGGCCTCGTCGGGCGAAACGGCGTCGGCAAGTCCCTCCTCCTGCAGATCCTGGCAGGCGTTCGGGAGCCCACCACTGGTCGAGTGCACCGCGCCGCCCGAGTGGCCTGGGTCCCCCAGTCGGCTCTCTCCGGGAGGACGGGTGCTCCCGAGCCGTCCGGCGCCCGGACCGTCGCCGACGTCCTGGGGCTCTCGGAGCGGCTGGCTCGGGTGGAGCGGATCGTCTCCGGCTCGGGAACGCCCCAGGACCTGGCCGCCGTGGCGGACGGGGACTGGGACCTGGCGGAGCGGGCCGTCGCGGTGTTGGATGCGTTGGGGCTGGAGGGCGTCGTACTGGAGCGGCCCATCGGCTCCCTCTCCGGGGGTCAGGCCACCCGGGTCCGGCTCGCGCGGCCGATCCTGGCCGACGTCGACCTCCTCCTGCTGGACGAGCCCACCAACGACCTGGACGCCGAGAGCCGCCGGGCCCTGGCGGCGTTCCTGGACTCGTGGAGTGGAGGGGTCCTGGTGGTCTCCCACGACCGCACCCTCCTGGAGCGTGTGGACCGGATCCTCGAGCTCACTCCGGGCGGGCTTCGGGAGTACGGGGGCGGCTGGGCCCTCTACCGGGAGGTCCGGGAGCGGGAGCGGGCGGCGGCCCGCGCCGAGCTCCACCGGGCCCGCACCGAGCGTCGCCGGGTCCGTGTCTCCGCTCAGGAGGAGCGGGAGCGCAGGGACCAGATCCAGTCCCGCGGACGTCGCTCCCGCGGTTCGGGAAGTCAGCCCCGGGAGGTGCTGGAGGCCCGCCGGGAACGGAGCGAGGGCACCCGCCGCAGGACGCAAGACATGGCCGAGCGGAAGATGGGATCGGTGGAGGAGCGGGTGGCGGCGGCCCAGGCCCGGGTGGAGGAGGCGCCGGAGCTCCGGATCGAGTTGGCATCGGCGGAGCTCTCCCCGCGGAAGACCGTCCTGGAGGTGGAGGGGGTGCGCTGGACGCCCCCAGGGGGCCACGTGCCCGTGCTGCAGGGGGTTCGGCTACGTCTCCGTGGCCCAGAGAGGGTGGCGTTGGCCGGGCCCAACGGGTCGGGGAAGAGCAGCCTTCTGGCACTCGTCCGGGGAGAACTCCGGCCGGATGCCGGTTCGATCCGTCTGGGCGTGGACGCGGTGGAGGTGGGCCACCTGGATCAGTCGGCGGAGCTGCTGGGCCGCGGCCGCTCGCTGCTGGCGGCCTTCCGGGCCCACCATCCGGAGCTGGACGAGACCGAGGCCCGGCACGTCCTGGCCCACTTCCTCTTTCCCGGCGAGCGGGTCGCGTCGCCGGTGGGGACCCTCAGCGGTGGGGAACGGATGAGGGCGGCGCTGGCCTGCGTTCTCGGCGGGCGTCGGTCCCCGAAGCTCCTCCTGCTCGACGAGCCCACCAACCATCTCGACCTGGACAGCCTGGAAACGTTGGAGGAGGTGGTGGCGGGCTTCGACGGTGCGCTCCTGGTGGTCTCCCACGACCCCCGGTTCCTGGAGGCCGTGGGCGTGGAGCGTACGGTGGAGCTCCCGCTGCGCTACTAGCGCCCCACCAGACCGTTGAAGAGGAACTTGTAGGTGCCGTGGGTCTGGGCCCGGTGCTGGGTCCGGAAGCCGATGAGGATCACCGAGCCCTCCCCGTGCTCCACCTCCACCATGGCCGCCCGCCCGGCGATATGGTCCTCTCCGTCGAGCTGCCCGCTCTGGAGCACCTGGTCGTCCCAGTACGAGGCCACCCGGCGGATGCGGTCGCCCTCCGCGTAGTCGGTGACGCCGTACACCTGGTTGTCCCCGAAGAAGACCACGTAGGCGTCCTCGGGCATGCCGAAGCCCAGCGGATGGTCGGTCTCCACGTCCACCCGCAGCGTGGAGCCGTGGGCCCAGAACTCGGTGGTGGAGAGATCCCCCACCAGATTCTCCACGGGGAGGTCGAAGCCCTCGATGGGCAGGTCGCCGGCCTCGGCGAAGGTCACCAGCCGGCCGCCTTGACGCACGAAGGCCTCCAGCGCCTCCACGCCCTCCTGGCCGAAGCCGGAGCGGTAGTCCGGCGGTACGTCCTCCACCTCGTCGGCCGGCGGGCCCACCATGGTCTCCATGTCGTCGGCGGGGAGGAGGAGGACATCGACGTTCTCACGCAGCTCTCCGGAGAGGATGTCGGCGTCCATCACGGTGTCGTAGGGGAAGCCGAAGTTCTCCAGCATGAGGCGGGTCCAGCCCTCGTCCATGTTGCCGCCGTAGTAGCGCTGGAACACGCCCAGGCGGAGGCGGTCGATGGCCGGAGCGTAGTCGTCGCCGGCATCTACGTTCATGGCGAGGAGGTCCACGCCCGTCTCGTCCGCGATGCGGGTGGCGACGGCGTCGCTCACCTCCGGCACCCAGAAGTCCCCGGCGGCGTGGGGGCCGTGGTCCCGCTGGAAGCGGTGGACGGTGACGCCCTCGTCCCAGAGCAGGTTCACGGCGTGGAAGGCGTCGTTCTGGGTGCCCTCGATGTGGAAGCCCTCGCTCCCCCGGGCCACGGTGCCGGTGGGG
This sequence comes from uncultured Gemmatimonadota bacterium, assembly GCA_937136445.1. Classification (GTDB taxonomy): domain Bacteria; phylum Gemmatimonadota; class Gemmatimonadetes; order Longimicrobiales; family Gaopeijiaceae; genus JAJCZZ01. The sequence goes on along the minus strand of CAKZOQ010000566.1, from coordinate 5,584 downwards.
TCGGGTCGCATGCCCACCACGCTCATGGCCGCCTCGCCGATGGCGGAGGCCGGGATCACCTCCACGCCCATGAACTCGGCCAGGACGTCACCGGACATGTCGTAGGGCCGGATGGGGCTGCCGTCCGGGTTCCGGGTGAAGGAGTTCTGGGGATAGAAGGTGCGCTCCAGCAGCCAGCGGATGACGCCGCGCTTGGGCTGGGCCGTGGGCACCACCCAGGATCCGGTCCCGTAGAAGCGCCCCTCCACCACCATGTCCTCGGAGGTCCGGTGGACCTCGATGCCCTGCAGGAGGAGCTTGTCCACCAGCTTGTGGGCCGTCAGCGGGTCGTGCTGGTCCGCCGGGATGAGGTAGGCCGCCGTCTCTCCCTCCTCTCCCCGCTCGATCTGCCGGCGGGCCTTCAGGACGGCGTTCTCGAGCTGCATGCGCCGGTTCTTCGCCGCGATGTCCAGCGCCGCGAAGGTGGAGATGCGGATGTTGGTGACGATGTCCCGGGTGCTCCACCAGCCGCCGGGCCAGGGGTTGGGGAAGGTGGTCTGCTCCTCGTACTCCGGGAGCTGACGCGATCCCCGTAGCTGCTCGGGGTGCACGTAGACGGGGCTCGCGAGATTGGCGCTGGCGGACTCCGTGAGCATCCCGGCGATGTTGTGGAAGGGCGTGATCCAGTGGAAGCCGAAGTGGCCCCACCCGGAGTAGATGGCGGCGCCGATGATCCCCTGACGGCCCTCCTGCTCCAGCTCGTAGCCCATGTGGGCGCCGTACCAGTCCATCTCCCGCCAGACCAGCGGGTCCGCCTCCGGGCGCACCGGCTCGGCGTAGGGCGGGATGTACATCCGGGCCGTGGAGCCGCCCATCTGGTGGTGGTCGATGAAGGCCTGGGGCACCCACTCCCGGAAGAGGATGTCGGCGCCGTAGAAGGACTCCACCGTGGCCTGCATGAAGGCGTCGCGGTTGTTGTCGTGCCCGATGTAGGGGTGGTAGAGGTCCGGCGGCCGGGAGCCCTCGTACTCGGTGCCGACCCAGCGGTCGTACCAGTCGGTGACGATGTGGTTGCCGTCGGGGTTGAACATGGGGATCTGGATGGCCACGGTGGCGTCGAGGATGCGCATCATCTCCTCGTCGGTGCGGGTGGCCATGTGGTACATGACCTCCGCCGAGGCCTGGCTCGGCGCCACCTCCGTCGAGTGCAGCCCGTAGGACTGCACGACCACGACCTTCCCGTTGTCGATGGCGTTCTGGACCTCGCCTTCCGAGTGCCCGCGGGGGTCCTGAAGGGTGGCGTTCATCTCCTGGATGGCGTCCAGGTTCGCCAGGTTCTCCGGGCTGGAGACGAAGATCACCAGGAAGGGGTGTCCGTTGGTGGATTCGCCGACGTTCCGGACGTCCACCCGGGGGCTCCGTTCCCCGATGAGCTCGTAGTACTCCAGGAGGTCGTCCCACCGGGCCAGCTCCCGGTCGGCGCCCATGACGTGGCCGAAGTACTCCTCCGGGGAGGGGATGTCGGCGGCGCCGTTCTGGCCGGCGGCCGGTGTGGCCAGTGCGGGCAGGAGGAGGCCGACGAGGGCGGCGAGGAGAAGGGCGGGCCGGACGGGGGCCGTGGAGGTGGGTCGCATGCTGGGGTCTCCGGAGCGTTCTGCGGCTGGGTGGATGGTTGGGATAACCGGGGGAGTGGGGCGGAGCAAGGGGGCGCGGGGACGCTCAGGGCACCTCGTAGCCGGGGTAGGCCGGGTTCGTCTCCGGCTCCGCCTGCCACCACCAGAAGGGCTCCAGCTCCCGACGATCGGGCCAGATGCGGGTAGCCGTGTCGCCCTCGTAGAGCTCGCCGTTCTTCATGACCCAGCGGATGGTGTTGGTGTTGCGGATGTCCTCCAGCGGGTTCTCCTCGAGGACCACGAGGTCGGCGAGCTTTCCCACCTCCAGGCTCCCCAGGTCCTGCTGGATCCCGATGATCTCGGCGCCGTCGAGGGTGGCGGCCTCCAGCACCTCCCGGGGCGTCATGCCCCCGGCGGCCAGGGCCCACATCTCCCAGTGGTAGCCCAGGCCCTGGAGCTCTCCATGACCCCCGACCCCGACGAGCCCGCCGGCCCGCTGGATCATGGCGGCGTGGGTCGCGGCCTCGGCGAACCCGTATTCGTCGTCGCGGGCCCAGGAGCCGAAGCGGCGGGTGATCTCATCGAGTCGGTTGTGCGGGTAGAACCGCTGGAGCTTCTCGTCGTCGTGCACCTCCTCGGTAGAGAGGAAGAAGGGACGGGCGCTGGGGGCGCCGTACTGCACGAGGAGGGTTGGAGTGTACGCCGTCTTGGTCCGGGCGTAGAGCTGCACGACGTCGTCGTAGAAGGGGAAGAGGGGCAGAGTGTGTTCGTTTCCGTGGAAGCCGTCCACGGCGTGGGTCAGGTCGAGCTTCATGTCCCGGGCGCCCTCGGTGGTGGGCATGAGCCCCAGCTCCTCCGAGGCCCGCACCACCCACTGGCGCTGCTCCCGCGTCCCCACCGCGTAGGACTTGATGTTGGGCGTGCGGTAGTGGCGCTGGTAGCGGGTGAGGTAGCCCAGGACCTCCTCGTAGCTCTGGAAGTCGCTCCGGCTGAAGACGCCGGGGCCGGTCATGAAGGCCCGCTGCCCCAGCGACTGGCCCGTCTCCACCAGGTCCTGGTAGGCGAAGTAGTCGTTGGTGGAGGTCTGCACGTCGAGTCCGGCGGTGACCCCGTAGGCCAGGTTCGCCACCAGGCTCCAGTTCTGGGGTTCGAGGACGTCGTGGGTGCGGAATTCCCAGTGGGCGTGCGTGTCGATGAAGCCCGGGACGATCCAGTGGCCGGAGGCGTCGAAGACCTGGGCGCCAGCCGGTATCTCCACGGTGCCCGCGGGGCCGAGCGCGGCGATGCGATTGTCGGTGACGACGAGGGTGCCGTTCTCGATGACCTCGTCGCCGGCCATGGTGAGGAGGGTGGCTCCGGTGAGGGCCACGGTGCCCTCGGGGGTGGCCCGGGGGAATTCGAGGGCCACCGGGTAGGCCTCCACCGCCTCGTCGGCGTCCAGCGGCTCGAAGTCCTCCTCCTGCGCCTCGTCCTCCTCATCGGACGGAGCCTCCCGTTCGAACTCCAGAGAGGCGAAGGGGCGGCGGTAGATCGTGCTCCCGATGGCCCAGAGGAGCTCCTCGCCGCTCTCCGACCAGGTGAAGTAGTCGGCGCCGACGTCGGTGATCTTCTGCGCAGGGACGGAGGCCGTGCCCCGCACCCCCACCTCTGCGCCCTCGGGGCCCGCCGGCGGGACGACCACCACGTGGAGCTGGCCGTTCACCGCCGCCAGCGCCCACCCGCCTCCGGGGCGCATGAGGACCTCCTGGGCGGCGGGAGCCTCGGGGCCCCCGACGTTGGGACCGGTGACCTTCAGGTGGATGCGGCGGTCGGTGCCGTCCCACCGCAGAGACACCAGCCCCTCGTCGGAATAGACGAAGACCCGGTCCCGAGCCTGCATGGCGCCGGGAGCGAAGTGGGGCGCGCCCAGACCGCGGGCCGAAGCGATGCGGGTCACGGGGCCGCCCGCGGCGTCCACCCAGACCAACTCCAGGTCGATGCGGAGCCCCCCGAACTCGCTGAAGGTCTGCTGACGCTGGAAGGCGTTGCCCCGGAGCCCGGCGATGCGCTCGCCGTCCGGAGACCACGCCAGGTCGGTGTAGAAGGCGGGGTGTTCGCTGAGGCGCACCGGGGCTCCGGAGCCGTCCGCACGCGCCTTCCAGATATGCCCGCCGTCCATGCCCCAGGTCACGTAGGCGATCCACGCGCCGTCGGGGGACCAGGCGGGCTTGAACTCCCAGGTGTCGGCGTTGGCCTCGGTGAGGCGCCGGGGCTCCCCGGCGGTGGGGTCGTCGGTGTCCAACGGCATGGTGTAGAGCTTGGTGAGGACGCTGAAGGCGACCCGTTCGCCGTCGGGGGAGGGACGGGGATCCTGCACGAGGCGCGCCCGCACCGGACCCTGCTCCACCCGGTACGGTTCCGCGAGGTCGGGACCGAGGGCCAGGCGCACGTCGGCGGTGAAGGGGACCTCCACCGGGTCCGAGCCGTCCAGCGGAACGCGCCAGATGCCGCCGCCGAAGGTCGTCACCAGCTCGGAGCCGTCGGGGGTGAAGGACATGCCGGGCAGCAGGTCCCGGGAGGGCAGGCCGCCCGACTCCATCTCGTCGCGCTGGACGGGCCAGAGGAGCCAGTCGTCGGCCCCGGTCTCCAGGTCGCGGACACGGAGCCCGGTCCGGGTCTCGTAGCGGGTCCCGTAGACGAGCTTGGTGCCGTCCGGGGAGACCACGGGCCGGAAGGCGCGGCCGTTGGACTGGGTCAGGTCGTCGGTGAGTCCGGACTCCATGTCCCTTCGTGCGATCTGCCACCCAGGAAGCTCGCCGTCGCCGCCTCCGCTCCGCCGGGCGAAGTAGAGGTGGCGCCCGTCGGGGGAGAAGGCCGCACCGAGTCGGTTGGCGTCGTCGTCGGAGCCGTCCTCGGCGCCCACCGGCGCGCCGGCGTCCTCCAGCTTCAGTCCGTTCCCACCGTCCACGTGGTACAGGAAGAGCCCGCCGTTGCGCCCGGTCTTGGTGGCCACGACGTAGCGGCTGTCCGGGCTCCACGCCGGCGAGACGAGCTCCGCCGACGTCTGGTCCTCCGAGGTGAGCTTCCGGGGCGTCGAGCCGTCGGCCTCGGCGATCCACAGGTTGTCGTGGCCGCCCCGATCGCTGATGAACGCCATCCAGCGGCCGTCGGGCGAGAGCACGGGCTGGCTGTCCCACGAGGGCCCGGTCAGGACGGGCTGGGCGTCGCCCCCGGTGAGGGGCACATGCCAGACGTCGCCCAGGAGCTCGAAGACCACCGCCTCGCCGTCCGGCGTGACGTCCAGCGAGATCCAACTCCCTTCGGAGAGCGTCAGCGCCAGGGTGTCCTCCATCTCCAGCGGGAGGTCGAGGGTGGGGTCCGACGTGTCCTCCTGGGCGATGAGTCCAGCGGGGGCGACCGCCAGGGAGACCAGGAGGACGAGGGGGAGGAGCGCAGACGGGGCGGGGGGGAGGAACGAGCGGATCATGGCCGAAGGCGTAGAGGGAGGGGCGGTGTGACTTCGCGCGAGCCCCGGTTAGCTTATGGGCTCGTCATCAACACCCGGTTCTCGAGGATACACTGGATCATGCGAATCCGCGATGCAGCGGCGCTGCTCGGCGTCGCCACCCTGCTCGTCGCCTGCCAGCCGCCCGACGGCGGCCGCTCGGCTTCCCTGGAGTCCCAGGACGCCAAGGCGTCCTACGCCATCGGCCGTGACATGGGGAGCAACCTCGCCCCGGCTCAGGGGCGCTTGGACATGGACGCCTTCCTGCGCGGACTGCGGGAGGCCATGGCCGAGGAAGAGGCCGCCCTCCCTCAGGAGGAGTTGCGGGCGTCCTTGCAGGCCTTCAGCCAGGCCATCCAGGAGGAGCAGATGGCCCAGCGTGATGCCCAGGCCGAGGAGAACCTCGCCGAGGGCGAGGCCTTCCTGACCGAGAATGTGGAGCGGCCCGAAGTTTCCGCCACCGAGAGCGGCCTCCAGTACGAGGTGATGGAGGAAGGGGACGGTCCCA
>CAKZOQ010000565.1 GCA_937136445.1 uncultured Gemmatimonadota bacterium | reverse complement strand
CGCACGAACCGGCGCGCCCCCGGAATGAAGTCGTTCTCCAGGTAGTTGAGCCCGTAGGCCACCGAGTTCTGGAGCCGGGTGGTGGCCCGCCCGATCTCCTCCCAGATCCGATCCGCCGCGGCCGACGCCAGATCCGACGCCCACCGATAGAGGTCGATGAGGTCCTCCCGGACGGACTCCCACGCCTCCACCACCCGTTCGAACACCTCGGAGGCCTGCTCGGCGGCCCAGTCCAGAACCTCCCGGAGGCTCTCTCCCGCGTAGCGCAGCGCAGTCATCACCTCGTGGAAGACGTTCTCGGCGAAGTCCTCCAGCCGCTCCACCGCCCAGCGCATGACCTCACCCACCCCCACCAGGTCGGCGACCCCGTAGACCATCTTTCGAAGGGTGTAGTAGGTCCCCTTGGCGGCCTCGGCGAGGAGGTCCGCCACCGCGGCGCCGGCACGGAGGGCCGCCTCGATCATCCCCTTGGCGGCCTCGTAGGTGTTGCGGAAGGTCTCCTCCACGAACTCGACGATGGTAGCGCCGAGCTCGAAGGCCGCCTCCATGAAGGCCTCCAGGATGTCCGCCGCCACGTCCGCAAGGTCCCGGAGGAGCTGGCCGAAGGTGCGGCCGATGGCGAAGAGTCCGTCGATGACGGCGCGCATGACACGCACCGCCCGCTGGGCCACGGCGCTGACCAGGTCCACCACCGTCTTCCCCACCTCCACCAGCGCGGCAATGGTCTCCCGCGCGAACTCGGTGGCCGCGTCCGCCGCCCACTCCGCCAGATCCACGATGGATTCGCCAATGTCGGAGAGGGCCCGGGCGATCTGGCGCACGGCACCCGCCACCGCGTCCGCGGCCGCATCCAGGAGGTCGGACACCGACTGGCCGATCTCTCGCATGGCCTGCGCGAAGGCCTCGACCAGGCTCCGCCGGCCCGTCACCACGTCGGAGATCAGCGAGACGACGGTGCGGCCGATGGCGAGGAGAGCCTCGACGGTGGCACGGACCACGCCGGCCACCGCCTCCATGGCCGCTCCGATGATCTGGACCACGGATCGGCCGATGTCCATGAGGGCTTCCACCACCCGTCGGAAGGCCGATGCCGCCAGCTCGAAGGCATCCCGGAGGATGTTGGCGAAGGAGACGGCGATCTCGCGTAGCGCACGAATGGCGTCGGCGAGGACGCCGATGGTCTCGTTCACGATCTCGCCCAGGACCTCCGCCACCGTGCGGCCGATGTCGATGAGGGCCTTCACCACCTTCTTGAAGAAGGTTGCTCCGGCGGCGACAGCCTCGGCGACGAGCTGGCCCAGCGTCTGGCCGGCTTCGATGAGGGCCTCCACGAGGTCGCCCACCTGCTCGATGGTCCAGTTCACCACCTCGGCGATGACGTCGGCGAGGGCTTCCCCGGCCTCGATGACCGCGTCGACGATGGTCTCCACGGCCTCGGTGAGGGCGTCCACGACGTCTTCCGCCGCCTCCTCGATCCAGTCCACCACCCCACCCGACGTCCCCGGGCGCGGGCGGCCGTCCCGGTGCCGACGGAGCACCCCCCCGACCACCGAGAGCCATTCGGTGACCGCCTTCCGGTCTCCGCCGGCCTCCAGCCAATCGGCGATGAAGGGTCGGGCTTCGGTCCTGGGAAGACGGGCCACCCGATCCACCAGAAGGAGCTCCCCCCCGGAGATCCGAAGGGCGTCGGCGATGACCTGGCGCTCCGCCTTGCCCTCCCGAGCCGCCCACTGGACCAGCGCCTCCACCTCGTGGGCACCCTCACCGGTATCCGGCGCCGTCTCGAGGATGCCCCGGGTCGCCCGGAGCGCCCGGGTCCGGGAGAGGTGGAGCGCCTCCCCGACGGCGGGACCGAGCTGCGCGGTGTCGAGGGAGAGGTCGCGAAGGCCGGCACCGGCGTCCGCGATGGAGCCGAAGTTGACGGCGGCGATCTGATCCTGAAGCGCCATGGGGGGCCTCCTGGACGGTGAGGGTGGAGGACGGGTCCCTGGGGGACACGAGAGTACCCGGGCCGTCCCGGCGGATGCAAATCACCCGCCGCGCACGAAGTATGGATCAGGTACGGCCGCCCACGGCCCGCCTCCGATCCGTCCCCCATCCGTCCAGGGTCGGGGAAACCAGCGGGGAATCCCGGCGTATGATTGAATCCCCGCCTCCGCGGCGACCCACCGGTTGCCGCCGACCCCGGACTCCATGTTCCGACGAGCCCTCCTCCTGTCCCTGGCTCTGGCCTTCCTCCCGGGGGGCCTGCAGCCAGTCGAGGTGGCGGGCCAGACCCGGTCGGAGGGATCCAACTCGGAGACGCCGGGCATCGAGGGTCGGGTGGTCGACCGGTCGAGCCGCCTTCCCCTGAGCGAGGTGGCCGTCATCCTCGAAGCGCTGGACGAGTCCACCCCCGGCTTCCGGGTCCTCACCGTCCTCACCAACCCCGACGGTCGCTTCAGCTTCGGCGTCCCCCCAGCGGGTCGCTTCGCCATCCGCGTGGAGCGGCTGGGCTACCGCACCGTCCGGGATTCGGTGACGCATCGCCCGGAGCTGGGGCTGCGCATGCAGGTGGAGCTGGCGGAGCAGGCCGTGGAGCTGGAGCCGCTCCTGGTCGTCACCGAGGCCCGTTCCCGAGCGCTCCAGGCCAACGGCTTCTACAACCGCCAGCGGCGGGGCCTGGGCTATGCCGTCACCCGGGACGAGGCCGCCCTCCAGCGAGCGATGCGGACGAGCGACGCCTTCCGCATGATGCCCGGGGTGCAGGTCCGCCCGGGAGGGATGGGGGTGGGGCGCGGAATCGTGCGCCTCCGGGGGGGATGCCTGGCCGACGTCTACCTCGACGGAACCCGCACCGTGTCCCCCTTCCCGGTAGACGACGTGCTCCAGCCCAACGACATCGAGGCCATCGAGATCTACCGGGCCTCCGAGGTCCCCCCGCAGTTCGGTCATTCCAACTGCGGGGTCGTCCTCATCTGGACCTACGTCCCACCCGCCGGCGGGGAAGGCCCGTGGAGCTGGACGAAGTTCTTCGCGGCGGTGGGGCTGTTCGGCATGACGCTGCTCCTCCGCTAGGTGGCCACCGGCCAGGTCCGATCGCGGTGAAGGCGCCGGCCTGACCGGGCGGGACGACCGCCCCCTACCTCAGCCGCACTCGCTGTAGCCGCAGACGTGGCACTTCATGCAGCCTTCCTCGTAGGCGAGCTGTCCGGCGCCACACTCGGGGCAGGAGCCGAGAAAGGCCTCCTCCTCGCCGCCGTGGAAGGCCGAAGACTGCGCCTGGGGTGCGGTGGACCCGGACGTCGGGGAGGCGGCCGTCGGGGCCGGAGCCGCCAGCGGCAGGTCCTCCTGGATGCCGTCCTTCTCCATGAGGTACCGCTCCACCGCCTGGCCCACCGCGTCGGGCATGGAGAGGACCTTGTTGGGTCCGAGGCCCACGGCGCGATCGCAGGAGATGCCCCGGAGCTGATCCTTCACCTGGGTGATGGGGATGCCGGACCGGAGCGCCAGGGAGACCAGACGACCGATGGCCTCGGCGTCGGCCATGGCGGCGCCTCCCGCCTTGCCCAGGGTGCAGAAGACCTCGAAGGGGCGCCCGCCCTGGTCCTCGTTGATGGTGACGTAGAGGTCCCCCAGCGGGGAGTTCATCTTCATGGTCCAGCCCCGGAGCGCCTCCGGCCGCTGGCGCTTGTGCCGCGCCGCCCCGGCGGTCCGGTCCCGATCGGCGAGCTCGGCCTCGAGCTGGTCGGTGTGGACGCGGAGCTTGTGGGCCTCCTCCCGGGCGTCGGCGAGCTGGGCCCGGAGTTCGGACATCTCCTTGCTGGAGCCAGCGGCCTCACCCTCCTCCTTCTTCCCGGTCTTGCCGGTGGAGAGGACCTGGCCCTGCCGGGAGCCGTCCCGGTAGACCGTGACGCCCTTGGTGCCCAGGTCGAAGGCCAGCTCGTAGATCTCCCGGACGTCGTCCTCGGTCGCCTCGTGGGCGAAATTGGTGGTCTTGGAGATGGCCGAATCCGTGTGCTCCTGGAAGGCCGCCTGCATGCGCACGTGCCACTCCGGCGGGATGTCGTGGGAGGTGCGGAAGATCTTCTGGACCTCCTCGGGGACCTCGTCGAAGTGGATGTGACCCTCCTGGGCGATCCGCTCCATGAGCTCCTCGGTGTACCACCCGCCCTCCTTGGCCATGGCCACGAAGTCCGGGTTGACGTCGGGCATCATGGAGCCGGCCTGGTTCCGCATGAAGGCCACGGCGAAGAGGGGCTCGATGCCGCCGGAGCAGCCGGCGAAGATGGAGATGGTCCCGGTGGGCGCCACCGTAGTGAGGTTGCAGTTCCGGAGGGGCCGCTCGGGACGCACCCGGGTACCGTCGTCCCGACGGGCGCAGTGGGCGTCCGGGCCCCAGATGGACTCCTTCCAGGCCGGGAAGACGCCGCGGGTCTCGGCGAGCTTCTCGGAGGCGTTGCGCGCCTCCTCGTTGAGGAAGCCCATGACCCGGCGGCCCAGCTCCACGCCCTCGGGGGAATCGTACGCAATGCCCAGACGCACCAGCATGTCCGCCCACCCCATCACCCCGAGGCCGATGCGCCGGATCTCCTGCGCCAGCTCGTGGATCTCCGCGAGGGGGTACTTGTTGGCGTCGATGACGTTGTCCAGGAAGTGGGTCGCCAGGTGCACCACCGTGCGGAGCGCGTCCCAGTCGATGCCCTCCTCGGGATCCGTCCCCGGCCGGGCGTCGTCCTTCACGAACTTGCTGAGGTTGATGCTCCCCAGGTTGCAGACGTCGTACGGGAGCAGCGGCTGCTCACCACAGGGGTTGGTGGCCTCGTAGGAGCCCAGCGCCGGGACGGGGTTGTACTCGTTGGCCCGGTCGATGAAGAAGGTGCCGGGCTCACCCGTGAGCCAGGCGCCGTGGATGATCATGTCGAAGATCTCCGAGGCGTTCTCCATGCCTTCGACCGTTCCGGTCCTGGGATGGACGAGCTCATAGTCCTCGCCGGCCCGCACGGCCTTCATGAACTCGTCGGTGAGGGCCACCGAGATGTTGAAGTTCGTGATCTGGCTCGTGTCGTTCTTGCAGGTGATGAAGCGCCGGATGTCCGGGTGGTCCACCCGCAGGATGCCCATGTTGGCTCCGCGGCGGGTGCCCCCCTGCTTCACGACTTCGGTGCTGGAGTCGTAGAGCCGCATGAAGGAGACGGGCCCGGAGGCCACCCCCATGGTGGACTTCACGGGATCCCCCTCCGGACGGAGGCGGGAGAAGGAGAAGCCGGTGCCGCCGCCGGACTGATGCACCAGCGCCATGGCCCGGAGGGTGTCGTAGATGCCGCTCTTTCCGTTGGAGAGGGCGTCGTCCACCGGGAGGACGAAGCAGGCCGAGAGCTGCCCCAGCGGCCGGCCGGCGTTCATGAGCGTGGGCGAGTTGGGCTCGAAGCGCCCGTTGATCATGAGGTCGTAGAACTGCCGGGCGACCTCCTCCACGGCCGCCTCGGAGGCGCCGTAGTCGGCATCGATGTCGGCGATGGTCTTCGCCACCCGCCAGAACATGACCTCCGGCTCCTCGATGGGCTCGCCGTCGGCGTTCTTCTTCAGGTACCGCTTGCCCAGAACGATCCGCGCGTTCTGCGTGAGCTCGGCCTCCGGAAGATCCTCGGGAAGGACGTCGTCGAAGATCTCTGGTTCCTGGATGGGTCGGGGCTCGTGAACGCGGGGCATCGCCGGGGACTCCTGTGGATGAGGCTGTGGATGAAGCGTGGACCGACTGTGGAAAAGGTCGGAGGACGCGTGTCCTGCCGGGAACCTTCCTGTGGATTCGTCCGGTCGGCCACTAAATGTTGGGGCGGAACCATAGTAGAGGCACAACATCTTGGGGTCAAGGAGAGGGACGAGCCACTCCGTACCCCTCCGCCGCAAGGACCGGGACGCCAACTTGGGTCCCGGTGGAGCCGGGCGACCCCATCTTCGGTTTATGTTCGGTAGAGGGCACCATACGGGGGTCGGTGGGGTCCGGTCAAGCGCGGGCCGCCCCGCACCGCCGGTGGGTCAGAAGGCGAACCCCAGCCGGAGGTAGGCCCGCACGCCGTCGCCGTCCACCAGCGGGACCGCGACTCCGGTTCGCAGCCGCAGGGGCTCGCTCCAGAGGGTGAGGACGTCCGCCAGCACCTCGGCACCCACCGATGCCACCGGGTCCCGACGGGGGTTGTCGTAGCCCGACCGGCCGAACTCCGGACCCCAGGCGTTCCCCGCATCGGCGAAGAGGGCACCGGAGACCCGGTCCAGATGGAGGGGCCAGGCGCCCAGCCCCCGGTGGACGAGGGCGATGGGGAAGCGGTACTCCCCGGATACGGACCAGGCGGACCGCCCGAACCGCGCCGTGGTGTCGTAGCCGCGCACCGGGAAGAAGAGGGAGCGCCCCCCGAAGAGGGCGAGCCCGGTGACGCTTTCGGTTCGACCGGAGGCGCCCCCCACCAGGAAGTGCCCTGATCCAGCCCCCGGTCCGCGGGCGTACCCACCGCTGGCCTGCAGGGCGAGGACGTGGGCGGAGTAGCCGGGTCCACCCAGCGAGCGGAAGAGGCGCACCCGACCCTGGACATCGTCCAGCGATCCGTCGAAGCCGAGCCGGCCTTCCTGGTCGGCCGTGCGGTCCAGGTCCAGACGCGTCCGCCCCCTCAGGAGAAGGGAGACGCCGTCCGAGGGACCCATCTGGAAGGCGTAGGAGCGCAGGTTCGACCAGCTCGCCGTGGCACGGACGTCCATCCGGTTGCCCTCCGCCTCGTTGAGACGATAGGCATCGGTGACCTCCAGGGAGCCGTCCAGGTACTCCACCGCTTCCCGGACCCAGCCGGCGCTCAACGCGAGGGACGCCTGGCTCCGCACCCGGTTCCGCAGGAAGGTGACGGCCAGGGAGGCGCCTCGCTCCCGCTCGAGCAGGTAGAGCGTATCGAAGGGCTCTCCGGGGAAGGTGCCTGCCAGCCGGGCGCCCCGGCTGCCCCAGAGCTGGTTCACACCCACCGAGAGGACCGGGTTGCCGAGACCGGCCCACGACCAGCTCAGCCCGCCGTCCACCCGTCCGCCACCCCCCAGGTGCCAGCGGGCGAAGGCGCTGTAGCGGTGGCGGCCCACCAGGTCGTTGCCGGTGGTTTCGGCCCCGATGGAGCCCTGGAGGAGGGTACGGGTCGGGATGCTCAGGTCCCCCTGCCGAAGGGGGCGGGACCGGATGGGCTCCTCGTACAGAGGTTCCCAGTGCCGGGGGGCCAACGTGGGAAGGGGAGAGTAGGGCTGTGGCTCCTGGCGGAGCTCCAGCGGGGGATTCGGAGCGACCTCCGGCACCGGCGGCCGGGCCGGCGTGAACCTGGGGTCGGGCGGCGGTGCCTCGGGCCAGGCGTCGGGATCGAAGGGGATGCGCTCCACGTCCCAGCCGTCGGCATGGTAGCCGGAGAAGTAGACCCAGGGGCCTCCGGGGACGTCGTCGTCCGTCACCGAGGGGTAGGCGGCGGAGGTGAGGAGGTTGGTGGCCAGGCGAAGGGATCCGGTGGGCCGGCCGGTGGTCGGATCCATGGGACGGGCCACCAGGTTGTGGATCCCGGTTCGATCCGAGGCCCAGAGGAGCCAGCGGCCGTCGGGGCTCCAGGCGGGGAAGAGGTCCATGGCCCGATCGTCGGTGAGGCGGGCCACGACGACCCCCGTGGCCCGCTCCAGGACCACCACGTCCAGTCGGGCACCGGGGGACCATCGTGACGCCGCCACCCACCGTCCGTCCGGTGAGACCGCCGGGGACGTCCAGTGGACCAGGGAGTCGACGACCCCCAGCGCTTCGACCGACCCGTCGTCGAGCGAGACCTGGACCAGTGTGGCGGAGCCGTCGCCCTCCTGGACGGCCACCACCCGCTCCTCTCCGGGAACGGGGCTGGGATAGGAGAGCCGAAGCCCCCGCGTGAGGCGCCGGGTCGCGCCGCTGCGGCCGTCCACCCGGTAGAGGTCGCCGTAGCTCCGGTAGGGGTCCACGAACTCCGACTGGCCCAGGACCAGATCGCCGTCCGGGAGCCAGGCGAAGGTGGCGAGGCTGTTGGTCTGCAGGAGCTTTCGCCCAGGTGTCCCGGAGGCCTCCCCACCGGGAGAGGACACCCGCACCTGCGGGTCGCTGCGCCCGTCGCCCCGGGTGTAGGCCAGGCGCCCGTCGGGGCCGATCTGGGGGTAGAGGGCCTGCCGGGACCCCCGGGTCACCACCTCCGGTCGGGTGAGGGGCCCGTGGCGGCGAAGCTCCTCCTCGACGCCGCTCCAGCGCTCCTCCAGGCTCTCCCTCCAGGCGGCCCACTCCTCGGAGAGGGGGGCGCCGAAGGCATCGGATCCCGCGGCATTCAGGCGATAGGGGATCCACTGGCCCGCCACCGCCTCGGCGAACTTGGTCATGGACTCCCTGCCGTGCTTCTCCAGGAGGTACTCGAAGAAGCGGGATCCGTAGATGTAGGGGCGGGTGCCCGACGGCCAGACGGGCGAGGTGCCCGACGCCTGATCGATCCCCTCGAAGCGGTCCTCCAGGATGGCGGTGCGAAGCATGCTCTCATGGAAGGTCCCTTCCAAACGCCCGGCCTCGGTGAGCTCCGACTCGTACCAGGTGGCCATCCCCTCCACCCCCCAGCGTGGCAGGTCGAAGCCTGGGAAGAAGGGCCAGCGGCCCGGCACCCGCCCGAAGATCGAGCGGAGGAAACGACCCAGTCGGCCCGCCCGATCCAGGTGGAAGATGTGGACCACCTCGTGGGTCACCACCAGTTCGATCCACTCGTCGAAGTAGCCCAGGTCCAGATCGTCCACCGGCGGCGACGCGAAGACGGTGATGCGCTTGTCGGGGGTGACCCGGGCGAAGCCGTTGCTCAGGTCGGTGTGGTCGGTGAGGAGGAGGTCCACCGTCCCCGACGGCCCGTCCAGAAAGAGGGAGTCCAGGCGGGTCCACGCACGCTCGGCACGAGCGGCGGCCCGTCGGGCCAGGGGCTCCAGCGGAGGGGTGAAGGTGACCCGGATGTGTTCGGTGGAGAAGGTGCGCCACTCGGCGTCGGGGGCCTGGGCCGCCAGAGGGGCGCGTCCCGCCGCCAGGGCGAGGACGACGGCGAGGAGGAGGCCGGAGGCCCACCCCAGGAGGCGGCGGGCCTCCCGGAGGTAGCGGACCGGGCCGGCTTCCTTGAAAAAGCCCCGGCTCCTCGCCACCCTTCGGAGCGCATCGTCGGAGGCTCCACCTCCGGGGATCGACCCTTCGGGGTCTCCGCCGATGGACCTCCCCTTCCCCGTCACCCGGTTCACCCGCATGGCCTCCGATTCATCCTCGTTCTGGCATCGCGTAGGGTACACGCTGGAGCA
>CAKZOQ010000564.1 GCA_937136445.1 uncultured Gemmatimonadota bacterium | reverse complement strand
AGTGCTTGAGGACGCGGGGCTTGAACCCGGGATTGAGGCCGAGGGCGTCGTGGATGACCAGGACCTGCCCATCGCACCGGGGCCCCGCCCCGATCCCGACGGTAGGGATGGTGAGGGCCTCCGAGATCCGACCGGCGAGCCTCGCCGGCATGAGCTCCAACACCACCGAGAAGGCGCCGGCCTCCTCCAACGCTCGGGCCTCCGCCACGAGGCGCTCTGCCGCGGCGTCGGACCGCCCCTGGACCCGATAACCACCCAGGGCGTGGACGGACTGGGGCGTGAGTCCCAGATGGCCCATCACCGGGATGCCCGCCTCCACCAGGCGTGCCACCACACCGCAGAGCCGGGGAGACCCGCCCTCCAGCTTCACCGCCTGGACCCCCGCCTCCTTCAGCGCCCGACCGGCATGTCGAAGGGCCTCGGCCTCGTCCACCTGGTAGGTGAGGAAGGGCAGGTCCATGACGACGAAGGTGGCCGGCGCACCCCGGACCACCGCCGCCGCGTGGTGGATCATCTGATCCAGCGTCACGGGCAAGGTGGAGTCGTGACCCAGCACCACCTGGCTCAGCGAATCCCCCACCAGCACCAGGTCCACCCCGCCTTCTTCCAGGAGCCGGGCAAAGGCCACGTCGTAGGCCGTGAGGGCCACGATCTTCTCCCCCTGCTCCTTCATTTCGAGGAAGCGCCGGACGGTGGCCCGGGATCGTTGGGAAGAGGAGTCGGAGGTCATGGGAAGGGGGCGGGTGGGACGGCTCCGGAAGGACCTAACATGAACGCAGCCCCCCGCCACGGGAAGCCCCCCGAAGCCCCCTGTCCGGCGGCTCCCAGGGCGTGGTTGGTTAGCTTCCCTCCATGAACCTCCGATGGGACGCCCCGCTGGTCCGCCACCTGGCCCGGGAGCTGGACGAGCTCCTCTCCGGTAGTCGACTGCGTGCCCTGCGGCTCGACGGCGACGCCCGGGATCTCGTCCTCTTCTTCCGGGAGCACACCCTCCTCTGGCGGCTCCACCCCACCCGCGGCGGCCTCCGCCTCCTGGAACCGGCGGATCCGGGCCCCCACGACCTCCGCCTCCCCATGCGGGTGCGCCGCATCCGGGCCCCGCTGGACGAGCGGATCCTCATCATGGAGCTCCTGCCCACACGAGGCGGCCGAAAGGCCATGGACCTCGTGGTGGAGCTCCTGGGGAACCAGTGGAATGCGGTGGTGGCCGAGGGTCCGGAGGCCCGCATCCGTCACGTGCTGGTGAGCCGGGAGGGAGACCGGCCCCTCACGGTGGGGGCCGGCTACCAGCCCCCGGCACCCTCGCCCCGGGAGGGAGCCGACGGCACCCTCTCCCTGGAGCGCTGGCGGGCCCTCCTGGAACCGGCACCTCCGCCGGACCGGAAGCGGGAGCTGGTGTCGTCCGTCGCCTGGACCTCCCCGCTGAATGCCCCGGCCCTGCTGGACGACCTGGAGGAGGGCCACGCCCTCTGGATGCGCCTGGCCGACCCCGACACACCGACCCGGCCGGTGGTACTGGAGACGCCCCGGGGGCCTCACCCGTACCCCCTCCCCCTCCCCGCCTACCCCTCCCGCCCGGTGGACACCCTCCGGGACGCGCTGGATGCCGCCGCCGAGGACGCCGAGGAGGAGGATCGCGCGCAGGCTCTGCTTCTTCCCCCGGAGTTGGTGGACGCCCTCGACCGGACCCTCGACACCGTCCGGCGCCGGGTCACCGGGCTGGTGGCCGAGTCGGACCGCCTGGAGGACCCTGCGGAGCTCCGGGCCCTCGGGGACCTCCTCCTGGCCCGCTACCACCAGATCCCCTCCAGCGCGGACCGGGTGACCCTCGAGGACTTCCAGGGGGAGGAGGTGGAGCTGGAGCTCGACCCGGGCCTCGCACCCAACGAGAACGCGGACCGGTACTACGAGAAGGCCGCGAAGGCCGAGCGGGCCCGAGAGCGCATGCCCGGGCTCCTGGCGGAGGCGCGGGCCCGCAGAGCCGAGTTGGAGCGCCTCGACGCTCGGGTACGCACCGGAGAGGCCACCCGGGAGGAGTTGGAGGCGGCCCTACCGGCCGAGGCGCTTCGACGGGAGGAGTCCCGCTCCTCCGACGAGGGCCCGACCCTGCCCTACACCACCTTCCGCAGCTCCGGCGGTCTGGAGATCCGGGTGGGCAAGGGCGCCCGACAGAACGACGACCTGACCTTCCACCATTCGAATCCGGAGGACGTGTGGCTCCACGCCCGCCAGGTGCCTGGCGCCCACGTCATCCTCCGCTGGGGCCGGCAGGAGACGCCGCCGGCGCGGGACCTGGCCGAGGCCGCCGTCCTCGCCGCCGTGCACTCCAAGGCCCGCACCTCCGGCTCGGTCCCGGTGGCCTGGACCTTCCGCAAGTACGTCCGATCGCCCCGCAAGGCGCCTCCGGGCATGGTGGTGCCGGAACGCACCCGCACCCTCTTCGTGGAGCCCGACGAGGATTTGGTGGGGAAGCTCCGCGTCGCGGAGTGAGTCGGGCCACCCGGGACGCGCCCGTGCAGCCGGTGGAGGTCAGTCGAATGGCGTCGAGGGGCGCTGCACCACGGTCCCCTCCTCCACCCTCCACGTTCGGGCCCACCCCCCGGCGTCGTCCTCCAGGTGCAGCAACCCGGTGGTCCACCGCGTCACCACGCCGTCCTGGACCTGGAGGCGAGCCAGCGATTCCACCTGCCGGCGCAGGACCGGGAGCACCTCCCCTGGCAGGTCCACCCCGATGAAGAGGTAGCACCACAGGGGAGCCTCCGCTCGCCCGGGGAGGTGCCGTTCGGGCACGATCCACGCCTCCCGAAGCCGCGTCGAATACCGCAGCGTGGGGGAGGCAGCCTCCAGAGCCTCCTGCAGCGAGCCGAGCACCTCCTCCGCCCGGCCCTCGGGGTACTCCAGCCAGCCACGGACCGCCACCAGCCCGGTCTCTCCCGGCGGTGGAAGGGGCGGCGCGGCGGGCCCGTCGCTCAGCCGTCCATCCCGGCCCGAAGATCCGCCACGAAGGCTCCGGCCGCCTCGACGCCGCCCTCGTCCAGCGCCTGCACCAGCGCGCTCCCTACGACTACGCCGTCGGCGACCTCCGCCACGAGCCGGGCCTGTTCCGGCGTCGAGATGCCGAAACCCACGGCCACCGGAAGGTCCACGGCGTCCTTCACCACGGCGACCTCGTCGGCGAGGTGGGCGCTGAGCTCCGCCCGGGCTCCGGTGACGCCGGTGCGGGAGATGTAGTAGAGGAAGCCACGACCCCCTCGGGCCACGGCGGCGATGCGACGGGCCGGGGTCGTGGGGGCCACCAACCGGATGAGGTCCAACGCCGACCCGGCGATGCGCTCCTCGAGCTCCTCGTCGGCCCCCGTGGGGAGGTCGGTGAGGAGGAGCCCCTGGGCACCGGCCTCCGCGGCATCCTCCAGGAAGCGATCCATGCCGTATCGGAGGGCGGGGTTCAGGTAGGTGAAGAGCACCACCGGGGTGTCGTGCTGGGCGCGGAAGTCGCGCACGGCCTCGAGGACCGACGCGACCGTGGTCCCCGCCTGCAGCGACCGGAAGGAGGAGCGCTGGATGGTGGGCCCGTCGGCAAGCGGATCCGAGAAGGGAATCCCCAGCTCCACCACGTCGGCTCCCGCCTCGGCCAGGGCGTGGAGGACGGGCAGCGTGTCGTCGGGGCCGGGGAAACCGGCGGTGACGTAGGGGACGAGGGCCGACTGGCCCGCGTCGGCCCGGCGGCGGAAGGCGTCGGAGATGGAGGGAGTCACGTGAGGTAGTCGCTCACCCGGATCCCGTACTTCTGGGGATCGGTGGTCTTGATGATGGATCGGACGGGCTGCCCGGTCTCGGGGTCGGCGGCGGAGAGGTCCAGCGTACGGGGCTCCTGCAGAGGAACGCCCACCGCGTCCGAGATGATCTTCACCGTCGGGCGGTGGGCGAAGTCCGGATCGTCGTTGACCCGGGAGACCACCGCCATCTCGTGGGTGTCCAGGATGCAGAGCGTCCCGATGGGGTAGACCCCCGTGGCGGTGATGAGGGCCTTCACCAGGAGGGGATCGAAGCCCCGCTTGGGGTTGTCGCGCATCTCCTTGAGGACGGCGTCCGGGGGCCAGGGCTTGTGCTGGTAGCTCCGCACCGAGGTCCCGGCATCGAATCCGTCCGCCACTGCCACGATGCGGGAGAAGAGGGTGGGGTCCCGTTCGCGCTTGTTCGTGGGGTAGCCGCTCAGGTCCACCTTCATGTGGTGCTCGTAGGCCATGAGCATCTGGCGGTACGGCACGTCGGCGAAGCCGTGCATCTGGAAGAGCACCAGAAGCCCCTCGGTGGCGTGTTCCTTCAGCTCCGCCCATTCCTGGTCGGTGAGGCCGCTGGGCTTGTTGATGATGTCGTAGTCGATGCGCTGCTTGCCGATGTCGTGGAAGAGCGCGCCGAGCCCGAGTTCATAGAGCTGCATCTTCTCGAGGCCCAGGCGCTGGCCCATGACGACGCTGAAGATGCAGACGTTCACGCAGTGGGTGAACGTGTACTCGTCGAAGTCGCGCAGGGTGGTCATGGTGACCATGGAGGTCTCGCTGGAGAGCACCTGGTCCACGATGCCCTGCACCGCCCGCTTCACCTTCCGGACGTTCACCGCCTTCCCCAGACGCACGTCCCCCAGGACGTCCTTGGCCACCTGGACCGACTGGGCATAGGTGCGCTTCGCCGCCGTGAGGGATTCCTCGTCCTCGGCGGGCTCCTCCACGTCCTGCTCCGGACGGAGGAAGAGATGGCGGACCGGCGAGCCCGCCATGCGCTGCTCGAAGGCTCCGAAGGGGTCGTCGGGATCGGGATTGCGGAGCAGCATCGCCACGAAGGGTGCCCACTCCTCCCGCTGCACCCCCGGAGCGATCTCCACCGCTCCGATGCCGTGATCCTGGAGGGAGCGGGCGAAGGAGCCGAAGGTGGCGAAGTTGCTCAGGTCCAGCCGGAGCCGGGTCTCGTTCAGGAAGAAGAAGTCCCCCACCACCCGGACCTCCGCGCCTCCCTCGTGGTCCACCACCCGACCCACGGCGCGCTGAAGCTCGTCCAACGCCTGCTGGACGGTGTCGTTCTCCACCGGGTAGAGGCGGAGGGCGCTCAGCGTGCCGTAGAAGGCGGTGAGCACACGCTTCCCTTCCTCCTGGTAGTTGAGCTCGGCCATGGAGCTAGTCCTCCTCGCCTTCGTTGCGCATGGCGCGGTTCACGGCGCTCCGGACGACGGCGTCGTCTTCCCCCTGGGCCTTGCGGAGGGCTTCGACGGCGGCGGCTCCCTGGATGCGACCCAGCGCCAGGGCGGCGGCGGCTCGGATCTCCGTGGGCTCCCGCTTGCCCAGGAAACCCTTCCGGTTGAGGAGCTTGTCCAGCAGGGGGATGGCGGACTCCCCACTCACCTGCGCGTAGCCTTCGAAGACTGCCACCTTCTCCGAGATGTCCGCGTCCCGGATCTCCTTGCCGTCGATGAGGTCCTCGAAGCGGCGCTTCGCCGGCCGATAGCGGAGCTGGCCCAGGGCCCGGGCCGCGGCGATGCGCACCGACCGTTCCGGATCCTCGAGGGTGTTCTGGAGCGCGCTGGCCGCCGTGGACGCCCGGAGGGCGACCGCCGCTTCCACCGCCGCCAGCCGGACGTCGGGGTCGGGATGGGCCAGGAGGCCGGCCAGCGCCGGAGCCGCCTCGGCGACGCCGAGCTCGCCGGCCATGCGGGCCGCGGCGGAGGCGACGACGGGGTCCGTCTCCTCCAGCAACCGCACCACCGCGCCCCGATGACGCTCGGCGATGCCTCGAGTGGCCTGTCGGAGGACATCGGCCAGCTCCCGATGATCCACCGTCTCCGAGGCCCGGAGAAGCGGCGCCAACGCCGTGGGGCGCAGGAACTGGAGGAGGGTGGCGAGCTGCTTCGGCGTGGACCGGATGGTGCCGTCGTAGAGGGCCTGGATGAGCTCGCTGATGAACTCCGGGCGGCTCACCTCGTCCAGGATCTCCCCGGACTCCTTTCTGCGCTGGTCGTCGAAGATGCCCTCGGTGGCCTCCAGCTTCCGCACCTGGTGAAGGACGTGGGTGGCCGCCACGAGCGCACCCCGGCTCAGGAAGTTGGGCAGGAGGGTTTTGAGAATTCCCAGGATCTCCGACTGGCGCTCCGGGTCGCGGGGCTCCTCCAGACGGTCGAAGAGGGCCGCCAGGACGTCCATGCGGAGGTCCCGGGTCAACTCCTTGTGCAGCTCCTCCCGGAGGAGCTGCATCTCGTTCCGGTCCAGGGAGTAGAGGGTGGGGTTGAAGTCGTCCTTGGAGACGGTCTGCCTGGGTGGCTCCGCCGCGGCCTCTCCCGACTCCGCTCCCACCTCCTCCTCATCTTCCGCGAGCTCTCCCTTCATGACGGCCCGGAGCTCTTCGGCGGAGTGCCCGGGTCCCGGCTCGGGCATGGCGACCCCTTCGGCCAGGAGGTCTACGAATCGGTACTCGAAGTGGTCGAGGTCCTCCTCCCAGAGGACGGTGAGAAGGTCGTCCCCCTCCGGCCGCAGCTTCCGCGCCCGCTGGAGCACGCCCAGGAAGCGCTCCATCTCCCCTCCCTCGATGCCCGGCGTGAACCCGATCTCCCGGACGCCGTCCTTGTAGAAGAGGAAGGCCAGGGAGTCGTTGCGCCGGTCGGAGGTGTAGACCGGGGTGGACCCGGAGAGAATCCGGTCCTCGCTCACCGAGAGCTTCACCCGGTCCACCTTCGTCCAGAGGGTCTTGAAGGCCGTACGGAGCCCCTCGACGAACCGATGTCGGACCGGGTTGTTGTCGTCGTAGAGCTGGTAGGCACGGAGGGCCTTGGCGAGGACGGTGAAGAGCTCCTTGATGTCCTCACTGGGCTGGACTTCGACGCTCCATTCCTCCTCGAGGCCGGTATCGCCGCCGCCGGACTGCAACCCGGTCATGGCGACCCAGGACCGAGTTCGGCGTCGCCCTCCACTCGCGCCACGTGCGTGACGTCCTTGTCGCCTCGGCCGGAAAGGCAGAGCAGGAGCGGACCGCGCTCGGCCCACGCCGCCCCTTCCCGGTGGATCCAAGCCAGGGCGTGGGCCGTCTCCAGCGCCGGGATGATGCCCTCGAGGCGGGAGCAGCGGTGGAAGGCCTCCAGGGCTTCCTCGTCGGTGACGGAGGCGTAGGTGGCCCGCCCCGAATCCTTCAGGAAGGAGTGCTCGGGACCCACCCCCGGGTAGTCGAGGCCCGCCGACACGGAATGGGCGGGAGCGACCTGCCCGTCTCCGTCCTGGAGGAGGTAGCTGAAGGAGCCGTGGAGAACCCCGGGCTGGCCGGCGGTGAGCGACGCCGAATGGCGGCCCGTGTCCAGACCCTCCCCCGCCGCCTCCACGCCCACGAGCTCCACGTCCCGGTCGTCCACGAAGGGATGGAAGATCCCCATGGCGTTGGAGCCCCCGCCCACACAGGCCACCACCGCCGCCGGGAGGCGACCGGCGACCCGCAGGATCTGCTCCCTGGCCTCCCGACCGATGACCGACTGGTAGTCCCGCACCATGCGGGGAAAGGGCGCCGGCCCCACCACAGACCCGATGATGTAGTGCGTGTCGTCCACGTTGGTCACCCAGTCCCGGATGGCCTCGTTGGTGGCGTCCTTCAGCGTCCGCGTCCCGGAGGTCACGGGCCGGACTTCGGCGCCCAGGAGGCGCATCCGATAGACGTTGAGGGCCTGCCGCTCCACGTCCTCTTCGCCCATGTACACCACGCAGTCCAGCCCGAACAGAGCGCATGCGGTCGCCGTGGCCACCCCGTGCTGGCCGGCGCCGGTCTCTGCGATGATCCGCTCTTTTCCCATACGCTGCGCCAGCAGGGCCTGACCCAACGTGTTGTTGATCTTGTGGGCTCCCGTGTGGTTCAGGTCTTCCCGCTTGAACCAGATCCCGGGATGGCCGACGGCCTCTTCCAGGCGGCGAGCCCGGTAGAGAGGCGTCGGCCGCCCCACGTAATCCTTCAGCAGATGGTTCAGCTCCTCGGCAAAGGCGGGATCCTCGGACGCGGCGGCGTAGGCCGCTTCCAGCTCGTCCAGTGCCTCGATGAGGGTCTCGGGGACGTACCGACCGCCGAAGGCGCCGAATCGAGGCGGCGCCGCAGGGGAACTCACAGGGTTACTCCAGGATGTCGGAAGGAGAGAGCCGGGGGTCCGAGGGGGTGCCCCGTCGGGCTTCCCGGATGAACCGGGTCACGGCGTCGGGACTCTTTTCGCGATGGGACGCTTCGACACCGGAGCTCACGTCTACGACATCCGGCTGGAAGCGTGCCACCGCCCTATACACCGTATCAGCGGTGAGTCCCCCCGCAAGTATGAACCGCGCGGACGAAGGCACGGAGGCTCGTACGCCCTCCGCCCACGCCGGGTCCACTCCCGCCCCGCCGCCCCCCTGCACATCCGGCCTCCATCCCTCCACGAGGAGACCGTCCACAGCGCCGTCGAAGGCCCTCACCCCCGACTCCAGCTCGTCCAGTGAGCGGATGCGC
>CAKZOQ010000563.1 GCA_937136445.1 uncultured Gemmatimonadota bacterium | reverse complement strand
TGCCCGTGGGCTCGTCCGCCAGCACCAGAGAAGGCTCGTGCACCAGGGCCCGGGCGATGGCCACCCGCTGCTGCTCCCCTCCGGAAAGGCGGTCGGGGAAGGTCTCGGCCCGGTCCTCCAGCCCCACCTCCCCCAGCAGGTCCAGCGCCCGTCGCCGCTCGCTCTCACCCACCGCGCCCTTCAGCTCCACCGGAAGGAGGAGGTTCTCCAGCACCGTGAGGGTGGGTAGGAGGTTGAAGAACTGGAAGACGAAGCCGAGGTGGCGCCGGCGGAAGAGCGTCCGCTCGCGCTCCGAGAGCGCGCCCAGCTCCACCCCCGCCACCCGGACGGTTCCCCCGTCGGGCCGGTCGATCCCGGAGATCAGGTTGAGGAGGGTGGACTTCCCCGAGCCCGAGGGGCCCAGGATCGCCACCCGTTCTCCGGTTCGGATCACGGCGTCGGCTCCGGCCAGCACGATGTGCTCCCGGTCACCCTCGCGGTAGCGCTTGGTGAGGTCCTCCAGCTCGACGGCCAGAGGGCCGGGCGGATGGGTCATGACCTGGGGGGAGGGGTGGAGAAGGATGCTCCCCTACCCTCGCCGGACCCGGTGTTCCCGGGGGTTGAACGGCCCTCGGGGGAGGAGCCCTCAGTCGCTGTCCACCTGCTGCGGCAGCGTGGTGAGCTCCAGGATCCGGTACCTCCGCTCTCCCGCCGGGAGGTTGACGGTGACCTCTTCGTCCACCTCGGCGTTCAGGAGTCCCTGGCCGATGGGCGAGGCGAGGGAGATCTGCCCGGCGTCGAGGTCGATGAAGTCCCCGGCCGTGATGGTGAAGGTGAAGGTCTCGTCCGCCTCCAGGTCCCGGATGGTGACCTTGGACCCGAACCCGACCTTGTCCTCCGGCATCTCGGTGACGTCGATCTTGGAGAGCTCGGCCACCCGGCGGGTGAGGTGGTTCAGGCGGGCCTGGACGAACTCCTGCCGGTCCTTCGCCGCCTTGTACTCGGAGTTCTCGCGCAGATCCCCGTGCTCCATGGCAATCTTGATCTTCTCCGGCAACTCCACGTTGAGCTCGTGGGTCAACCGTTCGATCTCATCCTCGATCCTGTCGCGGATCTCGTCCAGCATGGCGCACCTCGGGGTATACCTGGAACCGTCCCCGGCAGCTTCTTCGCGGCGGGGACGGAGTTGTAGACTACGGCAAACGCCGGCCCGGAGTGGTCCGGGTCGGCGCCGGCAGGGCCAATCCTAGGACAAGCGCGGCCGAATGGGAAGGCTCACCGGCCTCCGCCGTCGTCGCCGCCGCCGCCGCGGCTGGCGGGATCGACCTCGGACTGGAGGGCCGGCCCGTCGTCCGCAGGGGCCAGCCCCCACCCTCCCTGGGCCTCGGTGGCCACCGCAGCGACGAGCTTCTCCAGACCGGTTCGGCCCTTGCGGAGTGAATACCGGTAGACGGCGCGATAGCCGAGAAGCGATCCGTAGCTTCCCAGCCCCGTCCCCACGGCGAGCACGGCCCCTCCCAGCGCCGCGGCGCCCCCGGTGAGGGCAGTGACCCCGACAGCCAGGCCCAGGGAGGCTCCGAAGGAGGCGGCTCCTCCCACGCCCACGAAGAAGGGCGCCATCCACGCGTTGTACTTCCAGGCCCAGGCCACCGGCGCCCGCACCGTGAGCTCGCAGTGCCCTTCGCCCAGAGGTGTGACGGTGGCGTGGACCTCCCGGAAGTCGGCCCAGCTCGCGTCCATGGCCAACCCCTCCTGGGTGCTGGGCGTGAAGCTGGCGCCGGGGATGTCGAACACCAGGACCCCGCCCCGGGCCGGGTCGCCGTGGCGATCCTGAAGGACCAGCCCGAAGGGCGGATGGGGCAGGAGGCGCTCCATGGCCCGAAGAACCGCCTCCGCCGGTGCGCTCACCCTGCGACTCGCCGTGATGGTCTCCGGGGGATCGGCCAGCACGGCCCGGGAAACGGGCGCGCGCCGATCGCCACCGGCAAGGCGTTCCGCCTGGAGGTCCGCCAGCGCCCGGTCCACGAACTCGCCGTCGATCCCGGCCTCCCGGGCGGCGGCGCGGACGTGGGTGAGTTCGAACCCCTCCTGGGCCCCCGGGGCCGGCACCTCGTCTTCCGCCTCGTGCCCCCTGGCGAGCTCGCTGCGCTGCGCGGCCTCGGCCTGGAGCTCTGCGGCCCGCGCCCAGAGGCGCCTGGCCTCTTCTTCGGTGATGCGGTCGTCGGGAGCCATGGGCGGACGGGGGGGACGGAGCGGGTCCGGCTTTCCGCGTGGGGTCGCGGGTCGGGTTTGGAGACGAACGAAA
>CAKZOQ010000562.1 GCA_937136445.1 uncultured Gemmatimonadota bacterium | reverse complement strand
CGCCAGGGTCTCGGGGGCTTCGGCCGAGGCCGTCTCGAGGGTGGGGAGCTGATGTCGACGGTCGACGACGTAGAGAGACCCGGGGAGGGACTTGGCGTAGCTCTTCATCTCGGCGGCCAGCTCCGAGATCTGTCCCGTGTGTTCGAAGCTCTGGAACTGGTTGGTCACGACCCCGATGGAGAGCGTCATGAGGGGGATGCGGTGGATGGCCCCCCGGCGATCCCGGCCCAGGAAGTACCCCGCCCGCCGGTCCTCCTCCGTGTACTGATAGGGGATGAGGGTGTCGAAGAGCTTGATGACCTGGTCACAGGTCACCTCCAGGTACTCCACCGGGACGTTGAAGATGAAGTCGTCCCCGCCGATGTGTCCCACGAAGCCCCCGGGGGCCAGCCCACGGACCAGATCGCGGAGGATCCGGGACAGGATGCGGATGACTCCGTCGCCGAAGGCGTACCCGTATCGGTCGTTGAATTCCTTGAAGTGGTCCAGGTCGGCGTAGCAGACGGCGAACTTCTCCCCGGCGTCCAGGCGATGGGCCATGTCCCGGGCGATGTGATTCGTCCCTGGGAGGCGCGTGGTGGGGTGGACGCTGACGTCGCGGTCGGTGCGGCGGAGCACCTGCTCCAGCCGGAGGAGCTTCTCACGGTCCGGGAGGGCACCGTGCAGCACCTCGTCGGCGCCGGCCTCCAGCGCCTCGACCGCCATCTCGTCGGCGTTGTCGGGGATCAGGATGACCAGCGGCACGATGGCCGTGAAGGCGTCCGTCTTGAGCTGACTCACCAGCTCCATGGCCTTGCTGCGTTCCTCCTCGCTCCCGATCTCCGTGTCCAGGACGAGGCAGGCCGGGAAGGTCCGGTTGAGCTGGGCGAGGACGCCCAACGTGGAGGCCTCGGCCCGCACCTTCAGTCCGTACTCGGCGGCGAAGCGCCGAACGAGATCGATGGGCTCCGCGTGCCCGTGCCCGAAGTACAGGATGGTCTTTTCGGTTGCCATGGCTTCGCCGGGCAGGATGTGGGTCGCTGAAGGCTGAGGGTACCGACGGATTCGCGCCAGTGTCAATCCGGCCTGCCGGTCAGCGAGGGAGGGTGCGGACGAGCGTGAAGTCCACCTGCCGCGCCTCCTTGTCCACCCGGGTCACCTGCACCTCCACGGCGTCGCCGAGCTGGAAGCGCCGCTTCTTCCGGTCCCCCACCAGCACATAGGAGCCCTCCAGGAACCGGTAGTAGTCGTCGTCCATGCTGTTCACGTGCACCAGACCATCGACGAAGAAGTCATCCAGGGTGACGAAGAAGCCGAACGCCTGCACGCCGGAGATCCGACCCTCGAACTCCTCGCCGAGGTGACGCTCCATGAACTCGACCTTTTTGAGCGCCACCGAATCCCGTTCCGCCTGGGTCGCCGCCTGCTCCCGGGCGGAGGTGTGTTCGGCCACGCCCTGGAGCTCGTCTGCGTCCCGCTTCCGGGGCGGATCGCCGTGGATGAGGGTTCGGGCGATCTCCCGGTGGGTCAGCAGATCGGGGTAGCGTCGGATGGGCGAGGTGAAGTGGAGGTAGGCCTGCGAGGCCAGTCCGAAGTGGCCGCTGTTGCGTCGGTCGTAGTGCGCCCGCTGGAGGGAGCGGAGGACCACCGTGGATACCAGATGGTGGTCCGGCTTGTCCTTGACCGCGTAGAGCAGGGTCTGGATGTCGGCGGGACGGAGCTTCTTTCGTGGAGGGAGTCGATGCCCCAGGCTCTGGAGGAACTCCCGGAGCTCGTCGGCGCGCTCCCGCTCCGGGGGCTCGTGCACCCGATAGAGGACCGGTAGCTCCCGTCGTTCGCACTCCCGGGCCACCGCCTCGTTGGCGAGGATCATGTAGTCCTCCACCAGGCGATGAGCCTCCATCCGCTCCTTCCGGAGGATGTCCTGGGGCTCTCCTTCGTCGTCGAGGACCACCTTGGCCTCGGGCAGATCCAGGTCGAGGGCCCCCCGCTCCATGCGGCGCTCGCGGATCTTCCTGGCGAGATCGTCCAGGAGCCAGAGAGCGTCGTCCACCTCCGGACCGATGGAGCCGTCTCCGTCCAGCACTTCCTGGGCCTGGTCGTAGGAGAGCCCGTGGCGGCAGTTCACCACGGTCTTCT
>CAKZOQ010000561.1 GCA_937136445.1 uncultured Gemmatimonadota bacterium | reverse complement strand
CCCACCGCCTGGGGCGCCTCCGCGGGTTGCAGCGTGACGACGGTGATGCGCCGGGCCGCCCGGTCCTCCAGGCAGAGGAGCAGCTGCGTTCCGGCGGGGACGGCGACTCCGTGGAGTGCGTCGCCCGGGTCCCCTCCGGCGAGGGAGGGAGGCAGCCCCGCCTCCTCCAGGTGCCCGATGCGCCGCGCCACCACCTCCTGCTCCTCCCGGGGGAGGGCTCGGAGGGCGGCGACGGCCGGGCGGGACAGCTCGATGCTCCAGGACATCGCTACAGATCCAGCTCCCGCCGGACGTCGTCCCAGGATTGGGTGCCGGCCTCGGTGATCTCCCGGAGGGCGGCCTCGAAGTCCCGGGCCTCCAGGAAGCCCCGCACCCGATCCAGGAGGCTCGCCTCCCCCACCGGCACGATGGCCACCAGCTCCTTGCCGTGGCGGGTGACGACGAACCGCTCGCCACCGTAGGCCGCTCGGTTCACGAGTTCGGCCATGTTGCGGCGTGCGTCGGCGGTGCTGACGGGTTCCATGGGTCTCGTCCTGTCCTGGGTCTCGGTTCTTGGATGCCCCAGGGGGCCCCGAGGTTGGGACATGGTGTGTCTTTTGTACAAAATGTGCAAGATCGGGGGTGCTGCCTGGACGCAAGCGCGCCCCTCCCGGCACGGAGTGGGCGACCCGGGTAGGGGCCACCCCTCCATGCCGTAAGGGGCGAGGTGAGGTGCCGGGGTCCGGCGAGCCTCAGCCGTGCCGGACCACGTAGTAGTCGTTCTGGACGTCGTGCTCGAGCTGGTGGATGGCGACGTCGTGGAATCCGGCCTCCGCCAGCAGCTCACGGGCGGTCTCTCGTCCCCACATGGTGCCGAGCCCCCGGCCGCCCTGGGCCAGGGACACCGTCATGCAGTGGGTGAGCGAGAGGGTGTAGAGGAAGGTGCCCAGCGGATGGTCCACGTTCTCGGCCACGTGGCTGTGGGCCTGGATGTCCTGCATGAGGTAGACGCCGTCGGGACGGAGGGCCCGGGCGATCCCGCCCAGGAGGCGTTCCGGGAAGGCCTGGTCGTGGACCGCGTCGAAGGTGGTGATCAGGTCGAACCGGTTCTCCGGCGCCGTGGCGTCGAAATCGGTCAGGTCCCGGACGGCGAAGCGGACGTTGGTGAGGCCCTCCTCCCGCGCCCGCTCCCGAGCCCACTGCACGGCCTCTTCGGAGAGATCCCACCCCACGAAGCGGCTGGCGGGATAGCGCCGGGCCAGGGCATGAAGGGCCCGGCCGCGTCCGCACCCCAGGTCCGCCACGTCGATGCCCGTCTCCAGCCGGGCGTGGAGCCCCTCGGCCAGGGGGAGGATGTGCTCCTCGAGGACCGCGAGCACGGTCTGCGCACTGTCCTCGGCCATGATCTCGTGGAAGCGTTCGAAGCGTTCGTAGGGGACGCCGCCGCCTTCGTGGAAACAGCGGACCAGGTCGTCCTCCACCGAGGCGGACATCGAGAGGAACTGCCCGTAGATGGCCATGTTCTCCCCGCCGCTCCGGGTGAGGAGGGCGGCGTGGGCCGGGGGCAACCGGAACCGGTCGTCCGCCTGGAGCTCCAGGACGCCCGCCACCGTCAGCCCGTGCAGCCACTCCCGGACGTAGCGTTCCTCCAGACCGGCGGTGTCGGCCAGCTCCGTACTCGTCGCGGGACCGTGGTCCGCCAGGGTCTCGAAGAGGCCGGTGCGATCCCCGAGGGCGAGGAGGAGAAGCATCCCGCCTTCGTTCATGGCCGACGCGATGCGCTCGCCGAAGGCCTCCATGGCCTGGGGGTCGGGGTCCGAAGCCGTGGGCCGGCCGGACGGGGAGGCGGTCTCGGCGGGGGCGGCCGAGGCGCGGGGGTTCTGGAAGGCGTCGGGGATCTGGGTGTGCATACACATGGGACTGCTCCTTGGATGTCGGCACCTGGGTACCGGTGTGGATGAGGACATACCAACCGGTCGGTATGTAGCGAGGGGTGGCATCGGTGTCAAGGAGTCTTCCCTGGATGGAGGGCGGTCGTGTCGGGTTGGCAGATACCGAACGGTATGCTAGGATCCGGCATGCCTCCCAGCACCGTCGACACCCGCACCCGGATCATGGACGAGGCCCAGGCCCTCATCCTGGACCGGGGATACTCCGCCACCTCGGTGGGGGCCATCGTGGAGCAGGCCGACCTGACCAAGGGCGCCTTCTTCCATCACTTCGACGCCAAGGCCGACCTCGCCCGGGCCCTGGTGGAGCGATGGGCCGAGCACGATCTGGCCCACCTGGACGCAGCGTTGGCGCGGTCGGACCGGCTGGCCCGGGATCCGGTGCAGCGGCTCCTGGTCTTCGTGGGGCTCCTGGAGGAGGCGTGGGAGGGCCTCACCGAACCCTACGCGGGCTGCCTCTTCGTCTCCTACGTGGCCGAGGCCGGCCTCTTCGACGAAGGGACCCACGCCGTGATCCGGGACACCCTCCTCCGCTGGCGGACGGAGGTGCACGGCCTCCTCCAGGCAGCGGCCGACGCCGGCCCGCCCTCCGTGGAGGTGGATTTGGAGGCCACCGCGGACCTCCTGGTCGTCGCCTTCGAGGGGTCCTTCGTGGTCTCCCGGGCGCTGGGCGAGGCCGACCTGGTGGCCCGCCAGATCCGGCAGTACCGGACCTACCTGGAAGGGCTCTTCGGGGGGTAGTCGCGCAGGCGAGGGGGTCGGAACGCCCCTACGATCCTCCCAGGATCGTGGCCAGCAGGAGGACGTGGTGGGCGGTCCGCATCATCACATCCACGTCCGCCCACTCCCCCGGCCCGCCCCGGTCTCCACCCCGCCCACCCCCCAGCCCGATGGCCGGCGTGCCGGCGGCGATGGCCACATTGAGGTTCGCAGAGCCGTACTCCGACAGGGACGGCTCATGGCCCAGGTGTCGGGAGATGGCGGCGGCGGTGGTCACCAGCTCCGACTCCAGCGCTCCGGCGATGCGTCCGCCGGGGATCAGCGAGAAGGGCTCCATGGCCAACTCGATGCCGGTCTCGGCCGACACCTCCTCCAGGATCCGGCCCACGTCGGTCTCCATGGAGTCCAGGACGGGCCCCTCCATGGAGCGCAGATCCAGGCTGAACCACCCCGAGTCGGGCTTGTGGTTGAAGACCGCCCCGCTCTGGAGCAT
>CAKZOQ010000560.1 GCA_937136445.1 uncultured Gemmatimonadota bacterium | reverse complement strand
GAGAGGAGCATGAGTCCAGCCGACCAGCGGAGCGAGAAGGCCATCCGGAGCCTCTTGCGCACGGTGCGCCGGCGTTGGCGCCTCCGGTTGTTGCTCCGTGGTCTGGCCTGGACCGCCGGCCTCACCCTGGCGGTGGCCTTCCTCGCCTCGGCGGCGCTGGAGCCCATGCGATTCGAGGCGCAGGCGGTGACCTGGGCTCGGATCCTGACCTGGGGGACCCTCCTGGTCACCGCCGGCTGGACCCTCGTCCGGCCTCTGCTCCGTCGGGTGGACGACACCAAGGTGGCCCTCTACCTGGAGGAGCACGAGCCCTCGCTGGACCACACGGTGGTGAGCGCTCTGGACGCCGGTGGCCGGGAGGACCTCTCCCCTGCCCTGGCGGCGCGCCTCCGGGAGATCGCGGTGGAGCGGGCCCGCAGGGTGGACTTCGGGAAGCGGGTGGAGCAGAGCGGCCTATACCGCATGGGTGGCGCCCTGACGGCGGTGGCGGTGGTGGGCCTCACGGTCCTCCTCACCGGCCCGGACCACCTCCGCACGGGTCTCTCGGCGCTCCTGGTCCCCACCACCGACGCGGCCTCGGTGAACCCCTACGCCGTCTCGGTGGTGCCGGGAGACGTGACCATCGCCCGGGGCACGGACCAGTTGGTGACGGCGGCCCTCCAGGGCTTCGAGGCCGGTGAGGCGAGCATCTTCACGCGCACCGGGCCGGACGCCTCCTTCCGTCGCCTGAGCATGATCCCCTCCACGAAGGCGGAGGGTGGCTTCGAGGCCCTTCTCCTGGGCGTGGAGGACCGGACCGAATACTTCGTGGAGTCCACCGGCGTCCGATCCCCCACCTACACGGTGGAGGTCGCGGACCTGCCCTACGTGGGCCAGCTCGATCTGACCTACCGCTACCCGTCCTACACCGGGATGGCGCCCCGCACCGTCGAGGACGGAGGGGACGTGGCGGCGCTTCCGGGGACCGAGGTGGAGGTGACCATCCTCCCCACCGTTCCGGCCCCCAGCGGTCGGCTCCTGGTGGACGGGGAGCCGGTGACGTTGAGTGTCGACGAAGGTGGCATCCTCACCGGCTCCTTCACCGTGGGCACCGAGGGCTTCTACTCGGTGGAGTTGGCCCGGGAGACGGGCGAGCTGGTTCCGGCCTCGCCGGAGTACACCATCGACGTCCTGGAGGACCAGCCCCCGCTGGTGCGCTTCAGCGAGCCGGGTCGGGACGTGCCGGCCTCGCCCATCGAGGAGGTCTTCCTGGAGATCTCCGCCGACGACGACTACGGCGTGGGGGACATCCGGCTGGTCTACTCGGTGAACGGCGGAGCGGAGGACACCGTCCCCGTCTTCCGCCAGAGCGGGAGCCCCCTCCCCGAGGTCACGGCGGGCCACACCCTCTTCCTGGAGGAGTACCTCCTGGAGCCGGGGGATTTGGTCTCGTACTACGCCCTGGTCCGGGACAACCGCTCGGTGGCGGGCGGAGAGCCGGTTGTGAGCGACATGTTCTTCCTGAACATCCGCCCCTTCGAGCGGGCCTACCGCGAGGGCCAGCAGCAGGGCGGGGGAGCGGCCCAGGGCGGGGGTGCCCAGCCCCCGGAGTCGGCCCTGTCCGAGCTCCAGCGTCAGGTCATCTCCGCCACCTTCAACCTCATCCGTCAGCGGGATTCGTACTCCGACAGCGAGTTCAGCGAGAACGTCCGCAGCGTCTCCCTGACCCAGGGACGCCTCCGGGACCAGGTGGAGACCCTCCTGCAGCGGATGATGAACCGGGGCCTCACCGAGACCGATCCGGGCTTCCGGGACGTGTCGGCGGTGCTGCCGCTGGCCGGGGAGGCCATGGACACGGCCCGGACCTTCCTCGACGAGGAGGCCCTCCAGGAGGCGATCCCCCAGGAGCAGGCGGCCCTCCGCTACCTGCAGCAGGCGGAGGAGACCTTCGAGCGCTACGTCACCCAGCAGAACCAACAGGGTGGCGGCGGGGGCGGCGGCGGACAGTCGGCCAACGCCGACGACCTGGCGGATCTCTTCGAGCTGGAGCTGGACAAGCTCCAGAACCAGTACGAGACGGTGCGGCGGGGGGAGCAGCAGTCCACCGACGAGGAGGTGGACGAACTGCTCGAAGAGCTCCGGGAGCTGGCCCGTCGCCAGGAGCAGGAGGCGGAGCGGATGCGCCGGCGCGCCCAGGCCGGGCAGACCGGGGGGCAGGGTGGGAGCGCCAGCCAGCGGGAGCTCGCCGAGCAGGCCGAGGAGGCCGCCCGGCAGCTCGCACGCCTGGCCCGGGAGACCAACGACGAGCAGCTCAACCAGACGGCCCGGGACCTCCAGGAGGCCGCCGAGTCCATGCGTCGGGCCGCTGCCGACGGGGGAGCCTCCGGGCAGTCCCAGAGCGAGTCCGCCCGCCGCCGCCTGGAAGATGCCCGGCGCGGCCTGGAGGACGCCCGCTCCGCCCGCGCCCGTCGGGACGCGGAGTCGGCCATCGAACGGGTCGAGGAACTCACCCAGCAGCAACGGGACGTCCAGCGCGAGGTGCGTAGTCTCCCCGAAACCGGCGAGGCTCGCCGGGACCAGCTCCGCCGTCTGCGGGAGCGGAAAGACCAGATGACGGACGCGGTCCAGCAGCTCGAACAGCAGCTCGACCAGGCGGCCCAGTCCGCTCGGGGTGAACACCCCGAGGCCGGCCGCGCGCTGCAGGAGGCCGCGAACCAGATCCGCGAGGAGAAGATCAAGGAGAAGCTCCAGTATTCCCGGGGCACCATCGAGCAGTGGGACGCAGAGTCCGCCAACACGCTGGAGATGAACATCGAGGCGGATCTGCGGAATCTGCAGGAGCAGCTCGAGCGGGCCCGAGCCGCCGCCGGGGAGGCCACCAGCGACCCCCTCCGCGACGCCCTGGACGACACCCGCGAGCTGGTACGGGGCATGGAAGCCATGGACCGCCGCCTCCGGGAGTCCGGTCAGGCCTCACCCGGCGAGGGGTCCTCGCCGGGTGAGGCTCCGGTGGAGAGCGGCGAGGGGCAGCCCGGGGAGGCACAGGGTGGGGAGGAGGGCCAAGGCCAGGAAGGCCAAGGCCGGGAGGGAGAGGGTCAGGGTGGGCAGGCTGGCGGTCCGTCCGGCGGAGAGCCCGGCCAGGCCCGCGCCACCGGGGGCCCGCCGAGCGGCGGTGCCACCCGCGGCAACCCCCGGGCCCTGGGTCCCGAGGAGATCCGCCAGTACACCCGAGAGCTCCAGGAGCGGGGCGAGCAGGTCCGGGCGCTCCGGGACGGTCTCCGCCAGGCCGGTCGGCCGGTGGAGGAGCTCCAGGCCGTCCTCGAGGCCATGAACCGCCTGGAACGGGACGGGATCTGGGACGATCCGGCGGAGGTGGCGGGGCTCAACGACGAGATCGTCGAGATGCTCAAGCGGCTGGAGTTCGGCCTTCGCCGCGAGGTGGAGGGCGAGACGGAACGCCGGGCGACCCTCACCGGCTCCGACGAGGTCCCCCCCGGCTACCGGGAGCTGGTGGAGGAGTACTACCGGGCCCTGGCCCGGGGCGGCGGGGGCGGCTGATCCCGACGGGGTCCCTCCGCGGTGGAGCCCACGCCTCGCCGACTGCGGCTACTCTCCGTCAGCGGCCCCGCCCCGGTTAGATTCACCGGCCTCGGCATCGCCGCCGCCATCCACCCTCGTCTTCCGGTTCCGGTACCATGAGCGGTCCGCAGTTCATCTACCACATGCACCGCCTCTCCAAGATCGTCCC
>CAKZOQ010000559.1 GCA_937136445.1 uncultured Gemmatimonadota bacterium | reverse complement strand
TGGAAGCGGGGCTCGACGGGGACTCGGTCACGGGGCCCCCGGAGGGGACTCCAGCAACGCCCGCATCCGGGCGAAGCGAGCCCCCGACGCCTGGTACAGTTCCAGTACCGACGCCAGTGACCGGAGGGCATGGGCGCCCGTGCCCAACCGGCAGTCCCAGGGGATGTCCGCGTCCCGGAGGTCCACGAACTCCCAGGGGTGGACGAAGAGGACGACAGGGTCGGGGAGGGCCCGCAGGATCGGATCCCGGAGCCAGGGGGACACGCGCAGCCACGACGAGGTCATGGAGGCCGGGACCCGGCGGAGGGTACTGGGCTCGGCCGGGCGCCAGTGAGCCGGCTTGTACCGACCCCGGGAGCTGTCCAGCCGATACCCGTAGGCCTCCAGCAGGGGAAGGTGGCGTTCGGGAAGCTGCAGGTAGGGTGCACGAAAGGACACGACCTCCGCCGCCTCCCGCAGGACCTGCGAGGAAGCCCGGATCTCCTCCTCGGCCTCCCCGGCGTCGAGGCGGCGGAAGGACCGGTGGGTCATCCCATGGCAGCCGATCTCGTGGCCCTCCTCCACCAGACGGGCGACGAAGCCGGGGTAGCGCCTCGCCGTCTCGCCCGTGGTGAAGACGGTGGCCGGCACCCCCCGTTCGGCGAGCAGGTCCAGGAGGCGGGGCGCACCCTCGTCCATCCCGCGCCACCCGTCCAGGTAGGGCGGGCAGTCCGGTTCGGCATCGATGGTGAGGAAGACCCGCGCGCTCACCGCACCTCCACCGGGCGAAGGGTCCGGATGCCCGGGACGTCCTCGGGCTCCGGCAACGGGCTCTCCAGGGGTAGCCGCGCGAAGAGCCAGCGCACAAATGGATGCGTGCCGGGGTTGGGACGGTACACGACGTCCCCGGACCCGACCCCCTCCAGCGAGAACCCGGGTTCGTGGGAGATCTCCAGGAGGAGCCGACGGTAGGGGGGTGCGCCCCTCACCAGTTCCGGGAGGGGCCCACCTGGGTCCACAGGCACCCCCACCACTCCGGGGTGCCGATAGACCTCCTCCTGAAGCTCGTAGAGATCGTACGGCCCGGCTCCGGCATGGAGCACGTAGACCGGCTCCGGGGCGACGGCCTCGGCCCTCCGCCAGAGGAATCGGTAGTAGTCCCCGTCCACTACGGTCCCGGCGTGGGCCGGCGGAGTGAGGAGCACCAGGACCATGGTGCCGTTCAGGGCAAGAAAGGCGCCCACCACCACCCGTCGGACCCGAGCCCCCGCCCGCAGGGCGGCGAAGGACCAGCCCCACGCCAGCAGCACCGGGAGGACGTACAGGAGCGGGAAGAGGAAGCGGAGCTCCTTGTGGGCGACGGCCGAGTGGCCCAGGAGGAAGGCGGCCGGTGCCCACACCCAGGGACTCCTCCACCGGTCCCATACGGCCACGATCACCAGGACCATCACCGGGACGCCCAGCGGCGGCGTGATCCAGAGGGGCCAACTCACCAGGTAGCCCCACCAGGGCGTCGTCCCGAAGCTGCTGGCCACCCCTTCGAAGAGGTTCACCCGTAGGTAGTTCCACGGCGTCCACGTCCAGGCCCCGTAGAACCAGCGATCCACCAGGAGGGCGCCGGCCAGGCAGAGGGTGCCGGCCAGGACCACGCGAACCAGGTCCCCTCGACGCTCCGGTCGGCGCCAGACCATCCATGCCGCAAGCCCCAGCGCCGCGAAGGCCGCCTGGTAGCGGAGCACGAAGGCCAGACCCAGGAAGAGGCCCACCCGCCAGGCCTGCCGGGT
>CAKZOQ010000558.1 GCA_937136445.1 uncultured Gemmatimonadota bacterium | reverse complement strand
TCCGAGCCCATACCGGAAACGAAGCAGACGGCGAGCCCCGGGCTGGCCTCGGCCACCACGTCCAGGACCGCGACGGTGAGGTCGTGGGTGATGCGCCGGTAGTCTTCCTCGCTTCTCCCGGCGGAGGTGACTCCCAGGCAGTAGAGGCAGGCGTCGAACCCCTCCAGGGCCTCCCGGTGCGCGGCCAGGTCGAAGAGGTCCGGCACCAGCAGTTCCCCGAACCCCGGGTGGTCCAGCTCCACCGTGCGGCGCCCCACCGCCAGGACCCGCTTCACCTCCGGGTCCTCCAGGCAGGCACGGAGCGCGCCCCCACCCACCATCCCGGTGGCCCCGAAGACCATCACCCGCATCGGTGCTGTGCCGCCGTGGGTGTGAGCCGGCCGGCCCGGGGGGTCAGACTGGGGTCAGCCACCCGCGGGTGTCCTCCACCCGGCCGTGAACGGTGTCCAGAAAGCGGGTCTGGATGGCCTTGGTGATGGGCCCGATGGTCCCCTCCCCGATCTGGATGTGGTCCACGCTGGTGATGGGCGTGACCTCGGTGGCCGTCCCGCAGAAGAACATCTCGTCGCAGGTGTAGAGCGTCTCCCGGGGCACGTCGGCCTCCCGGACCTGGTACCCCAGATCATCGCAGAGGTCGAAGACGCTGGCCCGGGTGATGCCCGCCAGCGAGGTGCCGTCCAGGTGGGGCGTGACCACCACCCCGTCCCGCACCAGGAAGAGGTTCTGGCCGCTCCCCTCGCTCACCAGGCCGCTGGGGCTCAGGGCGATCCCCTCGTCGTAGCCGTTGGCCAGCGCCTCCATGCGGATGAGCTGGGAGTTGTTGTAGTGGCCGGCGGCCTTGGCGGCGCTGGGGAAGGTGTTGGGGTGGGGCCGCTGCCAGGAGGAGACACAGGCCGACACGCCCTTCTCCATGGCGCCCTCGCCCAGGTACTCCCCCCACGCCCAGGTACAGACGTAGGTCTCGAAGGAGGAGTCCACCGGATCCATGCTGGCCGAGCCGTAGCCCCACAGCGACATGGGCCGGATGTAGCAGCTCGAGAGGCCGTTTCTCCGGATGGCCTCCACGGCGGCCTCGGTGAGCTCCTCCACGCTCCACTTCAGGGGCATCCGGTAGATCCGGGCCGAGTCGTGGAAGCGTCGCAGGTGGGCGTCGATGCGGAAGATGGCCGGGCCGTCCTCCGTCTCGTACGCCCGTACTCCCTCGAAGATGGAGGAGCCGAACTGGACGGCGGTGGAGAGGATGTGCACCCGGGCGTCGTCCCAGCGGATGAACTCCCCGTCCTTCCAGATCCACTCCGATGCGTTCAGTGCCGTCGTACCCATGCAGATTCTCCTCGTGCGGCGGCGACCCTCGGTCGCACGTGCCGCCGGTGTGTAGGTCCGCAGGCGTCGCTGCCTGCGGGAGAACAGTTCAGATGAGGCCTCGGATCCATCCGCCGTCGACGGCGATGGACTGGCCGGTGATGTAGCCCGCCCGCTCCGAGCAGAGGAAGGCGGTGAGGTCCGCCAGCTCCTCCGGCTCTGCAAGGCGGGCCATCGGGACCTGGTCTTCCCACGCCCGGAAGACGTCCTCCGGGGTGCGCGTCTCGTCCCCCGCCGACTGGGAGGCGGCGAGCTCGTCCAGGCGCTCCGTCCGGGTGTAGCCCGGAAGGACGCAGTTCACGGTGACGTTGTGGGGACCGGCTTCGTTGCTGATGGTCTTGGCGAAGCCGGTGACGCCCGCCCGGAGCGAGTTGGAGAGGATGAGCCCACCCACCGGCTGCTTCACGGAGATGGAGGTGACGTTCACGATCCGTCCCCAGCGCCGCTCCTTCATCCCCGGGAGCGCGGCCCGTACCAGGTTCACCACGCTGGTGAAGTTCTGACGGATGGCGTGGTCCCAGGTCTCGGCATCGTGGCTCTCGAAGGGGCCCGCCGGGGGTCCGCCGGTGTTGGTCACCAGGATGTCCAGCCGGCCCAGCGCCTCGGTTGCTCCGGCCACCACGGCGCGGACGTCGTCAGGGTCGGTGAGGTTGGCCTCCAGCGCCACTACCCGACCCCCCGTCTCGCCGGTGATCTCGCCGGCGGCGGCGTCCACCCGTTCCTGGGATCGGGAGCAGATGGCCACCGCCGCCCCCTCCCGGGAGAGG
>CAKZOQ010000557.1 GCA_937136445.1 uncultured Gemmatimonadota bacterium | reverse complement strand
CGGTCACCCGCGCCAAGCGCTTCATCCCTCCCCCTCCAGCGCCACCGCCGCCCCCGCCTCCGCCACCTGCAGGAGCGCCTCCACCGAGAAGGCCCGCACCGCCACCGATCCCGCCCGGATGCCCTCCCGCACCGCCTCCTCCAACCCCGCCTGCCACGACCCGCCCCCGGCCACGCAAGCCGCCAGCACGCCCACCAGCCCACCGGCGAGCGCGTCCCCCGCCCCGGTGGGGTCCACCGTCCGGGCCACGAGCTGGGCCGGAACCGGGGAGGGCTCCGATCCCTCCCGGGCGTAGACCCGGGCGCCCCGAGCGCCGGCCTTCACCACCACCGCCTCCACCCCCCGGGCCCGCAGCCAGGCCACCGTCCGGGCTTCACCCGCCGCGTCCCTGTCGGTCTCCGGCCTCGCCCAGGCGTCCAACTCCCCCTCGGTGGTGAGGAGCACGTCCACCCGGGGGAGGAGGCCCTCCAGGATCCTCCGCTCCTCCGGGTCGTCGATCCAGTGGCGCATGCTGTCCAGGACCACCACACCCGCCGGGGCCACCGCCTCCCAGACCGCCTGCTGGACCCGGGGCGCGGTGCTCCCCAGGAAGAGGGCATCGGGACCGGCATGGCCCGCATCGAGCTCGGGAGGGGTGTGTATCGAACGGTCCCGGCGGGCCTCCAGACGGCGGAGCACGTCTTCGGGGCCGTCCTCACCCATCACCCCCACCAGTTCCACACGCCCCCAGGGCGCTGCCGCAGCGGCGAAGTAGAGCGCGGAGCCGCCGGCGACGTCCTGGACCGCACCGACCGGCGTCTGCACCGAATCCAGCGCCACCGTGCCCAGCGCCACCATCCTCGGTCTCACCACGGGCTCCTCCGCGCCCTCGCTCACGAGCCCACCAGGATGCCCGCCAGAGCAGCGGTGAGGAAGGAGGCGAGAAGGCCCGCCACCATGGCCCGCACCCCCAGCGCCGCCAGCTCGTGCCGCCGGGAGGGCGCCAGCGCACCGATCCCCGCCAGCGTCATGGCCACGGATCCGAAGTTGGCGAAGGAGGTGAGGGCGTAGGTGGCGATGACCACCGATCGGGCCTGGAGGACCGCGCCACCGGCGGCGCCCTGCGTAAGGATGTCCTCCAGCCGTACGAAGGCGACGAACTCGTTGACCACGAACTCCAGCCCGATGAGCTGCCCCACCACCCCGGCGTCGCTCCAGGGCACGCCCAGGAGCCAGGCCACCGGCGCCAGGATCCGGCCCAGGATGCCTTCCAGGGTCAGTCCGGGAACCCCCACCAGCCCTCCGAGCCAGCCCACCATCCCGTTGGCCAGCGAGACCAGGGCGATGAAGGCGATGAGCATGGCGCCCACCACCAGGGCCAGCCGGAGCCCCTCGGCGGCGCCCCGAGCGGCGGCGTCGATGACGTTCACGTCCGGGCGCTCCACCTCCATGGCGTCCAGGGTGCCGGAGGTGACGGGGGTCTGCGTCTCCGGGACCAGGAGCTTCGCCACCAGGAAGGCCGCCGGCGCCGACATGATGGACGCCGCCACCAGGTGGCCCGCCGCCGAGGGCTCGAAGGGAAGGAGCATCCCGGCGTAGGCCGCCAG
Source organism: uncultured Gemmatimonadota bacterium (assembly GCA_937136445.1). GTDB lineage: Bacteria > Gemmatimonadota > Gemmatimonadetes > Longimicrobiales > Gaopeijiaceae > JAJCZZ01. The sequence goes on along the minus strand of CAKZOQ010000557.1, from coordinate 499 downwards.
TACCCCGCCGCTGATGGTGGCCATCCCCGCCGTCATCACCGCCATGAGCTCGGACCGGGTCATGCCCTCGATGAAGGGCTTCACCACCAGCGGCGATTCCATGAGCCCGACGAAGATGTTGGACGCCGTGGCCAGCGTCTCGGCCCCGGAGGTGCGCATGGTCCGCTGCATGATCCAGGCGACGCCCCGCACCACCCGCTGCATCACGCCCAGATGGTAGAGCACGGTCATGAGGCAGGAGACGAAGATGATGTTGGGGAAGATCTGGAAGGCGAAGAAGGCGCCGGATCGGGCCACGAGCCCCGGCGTCGCCTGGAAATCGCTCCCGACGCCAGGCTCGCCCGCCCCCACCGGGAGGTTGTCCTGCACCAGGTTCCCGAAGACGAAGCGGCCACCCTCCTCCGCGTAGCCCAGGACCGCCTCGACGCCGTGATTCACCGCCTCGAAGAAGAGAAGGCCCACCGGCGTGCGCAGGACCAGGATCGCGAAGAAGACCTGC
>CAKZOQ010000556.1 GCA_937136445.1 uncultured Gemmatimonadota bacterium | reverse complement strand
GAACGCCCTCCGCCAGGAATCTCGGGGGAATGCCAGGAAGGAGAGGACGCTCCCGAGCCGATACCGGACCTCCTCCTCCATGTACTCTGCGAAGGCCTCGTCCAGGACCAGCCGATTCAGCCGTCGGTGCCCACCGAGGCGTCGGCGCAGGGAGGACCGGCGCGCCTCCAGTTGCGTCAGGCCATCGTTCACCTCGGGGATGTCGGCGAGGGACTGCCGACTCCGGACGACGTCGTTCAGGGCCTCGATGAGCACGTCCGGCGTGTGGTAGGGATCCGGGGTCCATGCCTCGAGCTCCGCCAGCCCGCCTGCGCCGAGCTCCTCCCGCACGGCCCGGGTGACGGAGTCCCTCAGACCCTGCTCGTCCGGGGCGAGGATCAGCTCCACCAGCCCGACGGAGTCGCGGATGTGGTGGGCATGGACCCGCCAACGCTCCGGCCCGCGCCCGCCGAGCTGCCAGCTCCGCCTGTGGAAGCGGCGGTGCAGAGTTCCCAGCCGGGCCACCACCTCCGCCAGTTCCCCGGGGGCCTCGAAGAGGGGCTTCTGGTTCCGCCCGGCCAAGGCGGAGATGAGGCGCCGATAGATCAGCGCCTTGGCATAGCCGATGTGGATGCGGGCGCTCGTGTGTTCGTGACGGACGCGGAGGCGCCAGAGGAGCGGCAGGTCCAGGAGGGGCCGGGTGACGAGCTCGGCGAAGGTCATGCTGAACCTGTGCCGGGCATCCCGGAACAGGGCCACGGCCCGGTCGTAGGCGTCCACCGTGTTGGAGCCTGCCAGGTCCTGGGCCTCGTTGTAGAGGGCCACGGCCTTCAGGTAGTTCGTGGGGAAGAGCTCGATCTTGTTCTTGAGGTCCTCCTCCAGCCGACGGTAGATCTCGGTGGCGACCTGGGAGTAGGCCCGCTCCACGAGCTGTTCGTAGTGGGCCAGCGAGAGTTCGACCCCACCCTGCGAGTCCGGAGGTGCGTCGGGGAGGGGAAGACGCAGGGGGTGGGCCAGCGTTTCGGGGCTCCCCGGCGGCCCCACCCGGATCCGCGACATGAGTTGGAGCTGCCGCCTCCCGCCCTCCATCTCCCGGAGCAGGAACGACCCCTTCACCCGGACGTGGGACGAGAGGGCGTCGGAGTCGTCGATCCGGGCCCCGCCCTCGCCGGTCTCCAGGAGCGAGAAGCGCGGGATGCGCTTGATGATGCGCTCCCGGAGGTCGTGATGGAGGAGCCGTCGGATCGGCTCCAGGCCCTGCACCCTCGAGGCTGTGTCGGCGGGCTCCTCCGCAGACTCCGCCTCTTCCTCGTAGGCATCGATCCAGAAGGTGTAGCGGAAGGGCTCCTCGGACTCCGAGACGAAGAACCGGGTCAGGCGCAGGACGAGGAAGGCGCCGAGGGAGACCGTGAAGAGGGCGAGGAGGACGAATTCGGAGGTCGCCAGCGCGTCTGCCACGCTGGACCAGTCCCGGGACCACACAGCCGCTCCCAGCTCCTGGAGGGTCTCCCAGTAGCTGTCGTCGAAGACGGCGAGGAGGACGTTGGCCACACCGCCCAGGCCCGCCAGCGTCAGGCCCCACAGGCTCGTGCGGCGTCGACGGCGCAGCTCCCCTTCGATCCCCTGGATGAGGGTGAGCTGATCCTCGGTGAGGACGAGGTCTTTGAGCTTCACCAGCGGCGAGTCCCGAGGGTGCCGCTCCGAACGTGACAGGCAGGCATGGAGCCCATCATGCCCGCGCGGCTCGGCGGAGTGCAAGAAGCGGGCGCGGTCACCTCAGGCCTCCGTGGGGAAGGGGATGGTCGCTCCGAGGTGGCGGGCCACCTGGACGGCCGAGGCGGCGGCCGCCTCCAGGAGCGGGATGCCGGCCCGGGCATAGGAGCCCACCGGCCAGATCCGACGGTGGGGATCGTCCTGGAGTCCGGTGAGGAGCCCGGGAACGTCCCGAGTCTCCAGCTCCACCACGGGGCGGACGAAACGAGCCTCGGCCACCACCGTGTCGGGATCGGGCTCGCGGACGGGATTCCACGTCTGGAAGAGGGCCGGGCCGGTGCCCAGTCCGGGCTGTACCCGGTCCAGCCAGATGGTGGCCATGGGTGCGTCTCCGTCGGGGTCCACCACGAAGTTCACCGGGGACCACGCCCGTCGGTCCCGGGGCGCGAGGCGGGGATCTCTGTGGACGACCACCCGGCTCGACTCGTGGGGCACTCGCCGGAGGATCCGGCCGAGCTCGCGGTCGTCCGGGAGCAGGTCGGCGGCCTGGTCCGCCCGGACCGCCAGGACCACTTGGTCGAAGCGGTCCGATCTCCCGGAGGCGCTCACCACCTCCACACGATCGTCCTCCGGGATCACCCGGCGGACGGGCTCCCCCAACCGCATCTCGTCCACCGGTGCGGTGAGTCGTCGGCCGACGTCCGCGGTGCCCCGGGCAGCCCGCTGAACGCCCAGGGTCACGACGCCGGAGCACATGTACTGCACCACGACCTCGGCGGGGTAGTGGCGGGCCGTCTCCGTACGGCAGGTGCAGATGGAGGCGTAGGCCGGGAGGACGAAGCGCTCGATGAAGTCGGTGGAGAAGCCCTCGTCCTCGAGATACTGCCCGATGGTCCGGCCGGAGAGGCATCCGGCCCGGAGGTGGCCGGGAGCCTGCCGGTGGAAGCGGATGAGGTCGCGGACGATGCGACGCCCGGTGGTGGAGCTGGCGGCGGCGGGAGAAGGGATGGGAAGGGAACGTCCGGCTACCCGGAGGTTCACGTACCGGAAGTAGGTGGACCCGGCGAGTTCCGAGAAGGAGGCCGCGTAGTCCACGGTCTCGGTGCGGATGCCCACATGCTCGAAGAGGCTCAGAAGGGTGGGATAGTACCCGGGGGTGAACACCCGGAGGGGCATGTCCACCGCCACGGGCCCGGAGGCTCCCTCCACGCGAACGCTGTGGGCGCCCATACCCACGGTGGGGTGGGCCTCGTAGAGGACGACGGGCCGGTCCCGACCCAGGAGCCAGGCGGCGGCCAATCCTGCCAGGCCGGAACCCACCACCGCGACGCGGGCCTCGGAGCCCCCGTCGGACGTCTGCCCACCACCCGTCATCCCGGTCCCTTCCGGGCCGTCACCAGCACGTACGAGACCCACCCCCGCCGATGGGCCAGCCCGGCGCCCCAGCCCGTCAGCGCCACGGCAGGCCATCCCCCGAGGGGGCGACGGAGAGCCAGCCCGGCCCAGGCACCACGGGCCCAGCGGGCGAACCCGGCCAGGACGTCCTGGGAGAGGTCTTCGACGACCGGCTCGGTGAAGCCCGCCTCGAGGAGCGACCGGGTGTAGTCGGCTTCGGTGATGAGATTGCCGGAAGGGACTCCGAGGAAGGGCGCCAGACGACGGAGGAGGGGTGGTGGGGCGTCGTCTGAGCTCCGGAGCACCAGGTCCGTCAGGGCCAGGCGACCGTCGGGGCGGAGGGCGTGGTGCGCCGTCCGGAAGAAGGCGGCGCGTGGGTCCAGATGGTAGGCCGAATCCAGGGCCAGCACTCGATCCACCGAAGAACCCGCCACCGGGAGGTCCACGCCGTCACCCACCTGGACCCGCGCGTCGAGGCCCGCCTGGACCAGGGCCGCCCGGGATCGCCGCACCGCTTCGGCATTCCGGTCCCCCCCCTCCACCGAGGCCACCCCGAAGTGCTCCGTCCAGAGCCGGATCTGTTCCCCGTGACCGACCCCTACGTCGAGAACCCGGTGTCCCGGCCCCAGTCCCGCCGCGCGGCCCAGGCGGAGGGCCAGGTGGCGCGCGGCCTCCGGGTAGGTGTCGGCGTCCTGCCAGTCGCCCAGATTGGCCCAGGCGGTGGCCGCCCCCCCGTTGAGGAGGGAGACGTCGAGGTCCGGAGGGGGGCGTGTGGAGGGTAGGGGGACCACGAGGTCGGGTCGGATGGGGGGCAACGGCTGAACGAGGGCGTTCAGCACTGCCGTGCTGGGGTCGTAGGATGCGATCGCTCGGCCCCGGTGCGCCAGGGCGGGCGCGACTTGCCCCGGCCCACCGACTCCGGCAGGTCGGGGGCGAGCTCCGGTGACTCCGCTTGACGACCGCCTCGCCGGCCCCGCACTTCCCACCATGACTTCCCCGCCTCTCCGGGTTCTCGTCCTCGGTGCCACCGGGACCATCGGGCGTGCCACGGTATCCGCGCTCCTGGCCCGCGGACACGACGTGGTGTGCTTCGTCCGTCCACCCCGTGATGGAGAGGCCGGTCGGCGCGGCCTCCCCGAGGGCTGCGAGGTCCGCTTGGGGGACCCCACCCACCGGATGTCCGTGGAAGAGGACGGATTCCGGGGCGAGGCTTTCCACGCGGTGGTGTCCTGCATGGCGTCCCGCACCGGCGTACCCTCCGATGCCTGGGCGGTGGACCATCGGGCGCATCTCCATGCCCTGGAGGTGGCGAAGGCCCGGGGCGTCGGCCATTTCGTCCTCCTTTCGGCCATCTGCGTCCAGAAGCCGAGGCTGGCCTTCCAGGAGGCCAAGCTCGCCTTCGAGGAGGCGCTTCGGGACTCGGGTCTTCGCTGGTCCATCGTCCGCCCTACGGCCTACTTCAAGTCCGTTTCGGGACAGGTGAAGCGAGTGAAGGACGGAAAGCCCTTCCTGGTCTTCGGCGACGGGAGCCTCACGGCCTGCAAGCCCATCGGCGACCAGGACCTGGCGGCCTACCTGGCGGACTGCCTGGAGGACCCGTCCCGGTGGAACCGCGTCCTGCCGGTGGGGGGACCCGGACCCGCCCGCACACCTCGGGAACAGGGGGAGCTCCTCTTCCGCCTGGCCGGGGCGGAGCCGCGCTTCCGGTCGGTTCCGGCGGGGATGCTGCGGGCGGTAGCGGCGGTGCTGGGCGTCCTGGGGCGGGTGGTGCCACCCCTCCGGGAGAAGGCGGCGCTGGCCCGCATCGGCCACTACTACGCCACCGAATCCATGCTGGTCTGGGACGAAGAGCGCGGCCGGTACGACGCCGACGCCACGCCGGAGTATGGGTCCCAGACGCTGGAGGACCATCTGCGGCGGCGACTCCAGGGCGAGGTCGGGGACCAGCGAGGGGAGCACGCCGTTTTCTGAGGGCGTGGCATCCCCGAGCGCTCAGCCTCCGTCGGACCCTGCCTGCAGTCGACGGATGGCCGCTCGCACCTTCGCCGGGATGGGGGCCTTCCCCTCCGCGCCGTAGTCGTAGGAGACCACCAGCCCCTCCCCCTCGGCCACCACCTCGTCGGTGGCGGTACGCACCACCCGGTAGCTGTGGGTGAAGCGGTCCTCCTCCACCGACGCCACCCGCACGCCTGCCGTCACCCGATCCGGGAAGCCCACAGGTCGTCGGAACCGACAGGAGGTGGACGCCAGGATCGGGCCCACCGCCTCGCCCCCGCCCCCGGCGAAGTCGATGGCCCGGAGAAAGGCCATCCGTGCCGTTTCGAACCACCGGAAGAACACCGTGTTGTTCACGTGCCCGAAGGAGTCCAGCTCCCCCCAGGCCACGTCGATCTCCACGGTGATGGGGAAGTCGTCCAACTCCATCTGTGCACTCCAGGGGTTCGGGTCAGCGGTGGGCGAGCGCCGACCGGCTCGCCAGGAAGGCCGGCTGGGGGGACGCGCGGCCCTACGAGCTCTTCCGGAAGCGGGGGCGCCACACCCCCAGGACCACGTTGAGCACCGCCACGGCGCCCAGCACCCAGAAGGACCCCCACTCCGCCGAAAGGGGCGCGGCGAGCTCGGCCACGGAGACCTGTCCCTCCAGCGCCGCACGGGCCTGTAGGGCGGCGCGCTCCATGGGCGCCTGGACGTAGACCAGGGTGCCCTCGAAGACCAGGATCCCCGTGGCCAGCTTCACCCAGACCCACCCGGCGCTCTGGTAGGAGCGGCTGGCGGCGATGGCGAAGAGGCCGCTCACCAGGACGATCCCGATGGAGGGCAGGAGGATCCACTCGGCGATGGCGCCCATGGCGATGCGCAGCGAGGCGAACTCCTGCAGCTCCGTCGGCGGCGGGAGGAGTCCGTGGAGGACCGCCAGGGCCAGGATGGCCCCGAGGTATCCGATGGACCCCATGGTATGGAGGAACTTGAGAGACTTCCGCGTCATCCGGCTCATGCGTGCTCCTACCCCGCTTCCACGCCGATGTCCGTCGCCTTCACCGCCAGCCACACCATGGTGCCCCGCTCCAGGGCGAGCTCGTCCCGGGCGGATCGGGTCACCTCCACCATGAGGCGAAGGGGATCGCCCGTCCGCAGGCGCACCCGACCACCCACATCGTCCACCCGTTCGACGACCGTGGACCAGGTGTTGCGGGGGCTGCCGACAGGGCGGTCGCTGTGGACGGCCACGGCGCTGGGGCGGATGGCCAGCCGGACCGGGCCGTCGGTGGAGGCGGCGGGCACCTGCAGGGTGAGGGAGCCGGTGTCCACCAGGCCGGACCGGGCCCGACCCGGCACCAGGTTGGTCCCACCCATCTCCGCCGCGTACGGGGTGCGGGGTCGGAACCGCAGGTCGTCCGCGCTGCCACTCTGGGTGATCCGCCCGCCTTCCAACACGTGGATCTCCGCGGCGAGCTGGAAGGCCTCGTCGGGATCGTGGGTGATGAGGAGGCGGGGGCCCGTGAAGGCCGAGAGGTGCTCCTCCAGCAGGCGACGGACGCCCCCTCGAGCGTGGACGTCCAGGGCGGAGAGGGGCTCGTCCAGGAGGAGGACCTCCGGGTCCGTCGCCAGCGCCCGGGCCAGCGCCACCCGCTGAGCCTCCCCTCCGGAGAGATCCGAAGGCCGCCGAGGGCCCGCATCACCGAGACCCACCCGGTCCAGCCACCGACGGGCCACGGCCCGCGCCTCCTCGGGGCTGTCGCTGCGAGCCCGGAGGCCGAAGGCCACGTTCTCCTCGGCGCTGAGGTGGGGGAAGAGCACACCGTCCTGGAAGACCACGCCGATGCGGCGAGCCTCCGGCGGGAGGAAGAGCCCCTTCCCGGGATCGTCCCATACGGCGGACCCGAAGGCGAGGTGGCCGTCGTCCAGAGGACGAAGGCCTGCCAGGGCCCGCACGGCGGTGGACTTCCCGGCGCCGTTGGGCCCCAGGAGGGCGACGGTCCGGCCTGCGGGGAGGGTCAGGCGGACATCCAGGGTGAAGCCCGTGGGTCGCCGCACCACCAGGCGTCCCTCCACCGCGTCGCCTCCCGCCGGGGGGGTCACGAAGCCCCCCACCAGCGGTCGCGGAGGAGGACCAGGACCCCCAGCGAGATGGCCACCATGACCAGGCTGATGGCCACCGCCGTGTCCCGGTCGCTCTCCAGGGCGACGTACACCGCCAGGGGGAGGGTGCGGGTGCGGCCCTGCAGGTTCCCGGCGAAGGTGAGGGTGGCTCCGAACTCCCCGAAGGCCCGGGCCCAGGTGAGCACCAGGCCCGATACCAGCGAAGGGGCGATCTGCGGGAGGGTCACGCGGCGGAGCACGGTCCACGGCTGGGCGCCCAGCGTCCGCGCCGCCTCCTCGTGACGCCCGTCGAGGCCCCGGAGGGCCCCCTCCACGGTGATGACCAGGAAGGGCATGGAGACGAAGGTCGCCGCCAGGACGGCGCCCCAGAGGGAGAAGGGGAGGACCAGCCCGGTCAGGCGCTCCAGCGGGGCGCCGGCCAGCCCTCGTCGCCCCAGGGCGAAGAGGAGCGCCGCACCACCCACCACCGGCGGAAGGACCAGGGGGAGGGTGACGAGCCCCCGCACCAGCCGCCTGCCGGGGATCTCCGCCCGGGCCAGGAGCCAGGCCAACGGGAGCCCCAGTACCAGCGAGAGCCCGGTGGCCGCCATCGAGGTCACCAGCGAGAGGCGGAGGGCGTCCAGGAGGACCTCGCCTCCCAGGAGCGCCGGCAGCCGGGTCCAGGGAGTACGGGCCAGGAGCCCCACCAGCGGCAGGGCGAAGAAGGCCACCGCGACGGCGGCGAGTCCCACGAGGGCTGGGGGCGGCCGGGGTCGACCTCGGTGCATCCTGTCGGGTGCGCTCACGGGTGCCCAAAGCCGTGACGCCGGAGAGCCGTCTGCCCGGCCCCCGAGATCAGGTAGCCTGCGAAAGCCCGCGCCGCCTCGGGGTGCGCCGTGTCCGCCACGCCCGCGACGACATACTCGGTGGTGAGCCCGGAGGCCTCCGGTACGGGTACGACTTCGACCGAGGCTCCCGCTGCCTGGGCATCCGTGGCGTAGACCAGCCCGGCGTCGAGCTCTCCAAGCTCCAGCTTGGTGAGGAGGGCCCGGACGTCCGGCTCCTCCGTGTCCGGGGCGGCGGCCACACCCG
>CAKZOQ010000555.1 GCA_937136445.1 uncultured Gemmatimonadota bacterium | reverse complement strand
CCCGCCACACGATCCGGTACCGCCGCGCGGGTCCCCCGCCACCACCGGGAGGTAAAGGACGGGCAACGGAGGCGTCTCGGGCTGGACCCCGCACCACCGGCGTGCTACTGTGTGCATCACGCACACAGTTCGTCGTGCACATAGTCCACCTCTCTACCTGCACGCCCATGTCTCCGGACCCCGTCGGCTTTCTTCCCCTCACCCCCATCGCCTTCGAGATCCTTCTGGCGTTGGGCGAGGACGAGCGGCACGGCTATGCGGTGCTCCAGGCCATGGAGGCGCGGTCCTCGGGGTCGGTGAGCCTCCACGCGGGGACGCTCTATCGGGCGCTGGCCCGCCTGGTGGACCGGGGCCTGCTGGAGGAGCTGGACGAGGCACCGGACCCCGACACCGACGAGCGGCGTCGCTACTACCGCCGGACGGAGCTGGGCCGGAGGGTGGCGTCGGCGGAGGCTCGCCGGCTGGCGAGCCAGGTCGGGTCGGCCCGGGCCCAGGGACTCCTGGGGGAGACGGGATGACGCCTTCCCCCTTCCTGCGCCTCCTTCTCCGGCTGTATCACCCCGCCTTCCGGGCCCGCCACGGCGAGGAGATGCTGCGGGTGCTGGCGGAGCAGGACCGGGACGCGACCCGCCGGGGTCGGCGCATCCGGTTCCGGGTGGCGGCGGCCTGGGACGCCCTCCGGAATGGGCTGGGGACGCGCTGGGAGGCGTGGCGCGACGGAGAAGACTGGACGGCGCCCGACGGACCGGGGCCGAGGCTGGATCACGGGATCAACCAGGGATCGGGAGGGGGAATGGACGGGTGGATCAAGGATCTCCGATACGCGGCGCGGTCGCTCCTGCGGACGCCGGGCCTCACCGCGGTGGCGGGCCTCACCCTGGCGCTGGGCATCGGCGCCAACACGGCCATCTTCAGCGTGGTGCGGGCGGTGCTCCTGGAGCCCCTCCCCTACGAAGAGCCGCAGGAACTCGTGCTCCTCTGGGGGGAGATGACCAACCGGGGCGTGACCCACTTCCCCTTCGCGCCGCCCGACTTCCAGGACTTCGACGAGGGAAGCGAACGGGTGGAGGAGATGGCCGGGGTCTTCTCCTTCCAGCAGCCCCTCACGGGGCAGGGCGACCCGGTACAGGTGGACGTGGGTGCGGTCACCTGGGACTTCTTCCACCTCCTGGGCGTCGACCCCGCGCTGGGTCGCGGCTTCGTCGCCGAAGACGACCTCCCGGTGCCCCAGGGGACTCCACCGGCGGACCAACCTCCCGCCACCGTCCTCCTTTCCCACGCCCTCTGGCAGCAACGCTTCGGGGGCGACCCGGGGGTGGTGGGTGGTGCGCTGGAGCTCGCCGGACAGCCGGGTCGGATCATCGGGGTCATGCCGGCGGGCTTCGAACTCCTCCTCCCGCCCACGGCGCAGGTCGCCCGGGCCCCCGACCTCTGGGTCACCGCACGTGTGGACTTCGCGAACGCACCCCGCAACAACGTCTTCCTCAAGGTGGTGGGCCGACTGGCTCCTGACGCCACGGTGGAGCAGGCCCAGGCCGAGACGAGCCGCATCGCCGACGAACTCAGGACCCTCACCGAGGTCCGGCAGACGGCGGGGTGGAGGGTCCGCGTCGAGCCACTCCAGGCGGACCTCACGGCGCATGTGCGGCCCGTGCTCCTCTCCCTCTTCGGCGCCGTCTTCTTCGTGCTGCTCATCGCCTGCGCCAACGTGGCCAACCTCCTGCTGGTCCGGGCCACGGCGCGAGAGCAGGAGCTCGCCGTGCGGGCGGCGCTGGGCGGCTCCAGGGGGCGGCTCCTTCGCCAGCTCCTCCTGGAGTGCGGGCTGCTGGTGGCGGGAGGTGCGCTCCTGGGACTGATGGTGGCCGCCCTGGGCGTGGACCTCCTCCTGGCCCTCCAGCCCGCCGACCTTCCCCGGGCCGGGTCGGTGGCGATGGATCTGCCGGTGCTGGGCTTTACCCTCCTCGCCGCGGTCGTGGTGGTGGCAGTGGCCGGCCTGGCCCCGGCGCTTCGAGCCTCACGGGTGGATCTGTCCGACGCCCTCAAGGACCGGGGTCGGGCCGGGATCGCGGGCCGACACGGCGGCCTCCGCAACGCCCTGGTGGTGGGCGAGGTCGCCCTCTGCCTCGTCCTCCTGGTGGGGGCGGGACTCATGACACGGAGCTTCGTCGAGCTCACCCGGGTGGAGCCCGGCTACGACCCGGAATCGGTCCTGGCCTTCCAGGTCAACCTGCCCTTCGGCCGCTATCCGGACCCCCGGGAGCGTTCTGCGGTGACCGACGCCCTGCAGGAGCGCCTGGAGGCCATCCCCGGGGTGACCTCCGCCTCGGCGGCCTTCCCCCTCCCGCTGGACGAGTCCGCCTTCAACGGTCGCTACGGGCCGGCGGAGGCCCTCCAGGATCCTGAGGCCTTCGGGCAGGCCGCGTACCGTGTGGTCCTCCCCGGCTACTTCGAGACGATGGGCACCCGCCTCCTCTCCGGGCGCACCTTCAACGACGCCGACGCTCAGGACAGCGCCGCGGTGGTGGTGGTGGACGAGCTCCTGGCCGAGGCGCTCTGGCCCGGAGGCTCGGCGGTGGGGGAGCGCTTCCTGGTCCGGGTCATCACCCCCGAGCCGGAGTGGGTCGAGGTGATCGGTGTCGTAGAGCATCAGCGGGCCGAGTCGCTGGCCGAGCCCGGGATGGAGACGGTCTACTTCACCGACCGGTACGCCGGCAGCTTCGCGAACTCCTGGGTGGTGCGCACCCAGGGCGATCCGGGGACGGCGGTAGGGGAGGTGCGGGCCGCTCTGGCCACGGTGGACCCCTCCCTTCCCATGGCGGACGTGCGGGCCTTCGAGCGTACCGTGCGCGAGGCCATGGGTGGGACGCGGTTCGCCCTCACCCTCATCGCCATCTTCGGAGCGCTGGCGCTGCTCCTGGCCGCCGTGGGCCTCTACGGGGTGCTTTCCTTCGTGGTGCGGCAGCGGCGCGCCGAGATCGGGGTGCGGCTGGCCTTCGGCGCCGGGTCGGGCCGGATCCTGGGGATGGTGGTGCGGCAGGGGATGACGCTGGCGCTGGTGGGGGTGGTCGTGGGACTCATCGCCGCCGTGCCCCTCTCCGGCCTGCTGGAGTCGCTCCTGGTGGGGGTCCCGCCCCGTGATCCTCTGACCTTCACGGTCATCGGGGTGCTCTTCGTGGCGGTGGCCGCACTGGCTTCCTGGCTCCCCGCCTGGCGGGCCACGCGGGTGGATCCGGTGACGGCGCTTCGGGAGGAGTGAGCGGTCCGGGTGGGCGCGGCTAGCCGTCCAGGGTGTCCAGCGTCACGGTCGGGGTCCCGTCGGGCTGGATCCGGACGGTGACCTGCCAGGGCCGGCAGCAGACCTCGCAATCCTCCACGTACTCCTGGGTCGAGGCGCCGCCCGGGTCCACCAGGAGCTCCACCGGCTCCCCGCAGTACGGGCAGTAGGCGTGGGCCGAGCGGTCCAGCATCAGCCCAGGGTCCGGAGGAGATGGCCCACCAGCGCCGCCCCGCTGAGGAAGGCACCCTCGACCCGGGGTCCGCCGCACCAGTCGCCGCAGCAGAAGAGTCCGCCCCCGGCCCCGGTGGCCGCCGGCTCGTCGGTGCCGAAGGCGTCCACCTGGGTGGGTGGAGCCTGATAGTGAGGGGCGTCGCTTCCCAGCCAGAGCGCCTCCACGGGCTCGACGGGGAGGGCGTAGCGCCATCGATGGGCCTCCAGATGTCGGATGGCGTCGGGGAGCGGGCCGTCGGCGGCGGTGGGAGGCACGGACCAGTCGGCTCCCGTGAGGTCCGCGAAGGCCGCCGCCAGAGCGCGCGCAACGACCTCCGGATCGTCCTCCAGGTGGGCAGCGGACCACTCGGGACCGGCGTGGAGGACCCAACGGTCCGCGTCGTCGGGGCGACCAGGCTTCGAGGAGTCCCGCGCCATCCACGACAGCGGGTTCCCCGGGAGGAAGGCCCCGTCGAAGTCGGCCTCCGGGCCGGAGGCGCCGAGCGGAAGGGTGAGGAGTGCTGCCCAGCAGGGAGCGACCCCGGCCTCGCGGCAGCGGGCGGCCAGGGCATCGTCCACCCCGTCCAGGAGGGCGGCGGCCTGGTCCGGGGGAAGGGCCAGCGCCACCCGGTGGAAGGGCTCCCGGAGCGCAGCGACGTCCCCACCGGACCCTCCCTCCGTCTCCACCCGCCACCCCTCGGCCGTCGCCTGGAGCCCGGTGACCCGCACCCCTTGGTGGACCGGGAGATCCGCGGCCAGGTGCTCCGCCAGCGCGCGCATCCCGGGGACGCCCACGAATCGTGGTCCTCCGTCGTCCGCGGAGCGCCGGCCCTCTTCGGCGACGCGGATGAGCCGGCCCTCCCACGGAGCCACGACCCCCTGGGCGATCCAGGACGCCACGTAGCGCCGGAGGACCGGGCTCCGGGCCGTGAAGTACTGGGCTCCGTGGTCGAAGCGGCGGGTGTCCGCGTCCCGGCTCTCCCGCGTGGCGAGGCGACCGCCGGGCGCCCGACCCTTGTCCGCCACCATCACCGGCAGCCCGTGGTCGTGGAGGGTGCGGGCCACCGTCAGACCCGACACGCCGGCGCCCACCACCAGGGTCCGGGGTGGGGGATCGGCGAGGGGGCGACGTACCCGCGACTCGTAGCGCTCCATGTCCAGCCGGCTCTCGTGGCGGGAGAGGGAGCGGGATCGGACGGTGCCGGTGATCCCCCGAGCCGGGGTGAAGGGACGGTCGAACTGCCCCAGGCACCAGAGAATGCCGCCGTACGAGTTCGGGTCGCGGCCATCCAGGGCGTAGCGGTGGTTCAGGTCGATCATCCGGTCCAGCCCCTCGTCCGCATCGGCCGTCCACCGGAGGATGGCCTTCCCCCAGCTCATCCGGACGTTGTTGTGGAGTTCCCCCTGAATGCGGAGGGAGTCCTGGCAGGCGTCCCACAGGCGGCTCCCGCTGCGGCTCCGGGCCAGCTCCTCCCACGAGAGGAGCTGCGCACGCTCCACGGACTCGTGCTGCCGGAGGGTCTCGCGGGCCCAGGCGGGAAGGACGTCGAGGGTTTCGTGCTCCGGATGGTGGTAGCAGAAGGCGTGGGCCACCTCCCGCCAGACCAGGAGCTCGTCGAGGAACTTGTCCGAGCCGCCTACGTCGGCCTGTGCGGCCTCCCGTGCGATGCGGAAGGGGGAGACCTGCCCGTAGTGGAGGTAGGGCGACAGCCGGCTGACCCCGTCCCGGGCCGCGTCGTTGCGGCGCTTGTGGTAGTACGCGAGCCCGCTGCCGTCCCGGAACTCGGCCCAGCGATCGTAGCCCGCCCGGGAGCCGCCGGCGGTGTGGGGCACGGGGCCCACCAGATGGTCGATCTCGCAGGCGCCTACCAGCTCGGGGACGGAGGCCTCCTGGAGGTCCACCGGCTCGAAGGGGAGATCTGCGGGGACGAAGAGGGTGTCCGGATCGGGTTGCTCCTCCCAATCCAGACGGAGCGCCGCCTCCCGCGCGTCGGCGGTGGCCTTCCGGAACGTGTAGGCGCGGTCCGTCGCCGTCCGGGCCACCGTACGCATGGGGACCAGGCAGGCGGTGTCCACCGCCAGCACCGGTGCGTCCACCGCCTCGGCCAGCGCCGCGGACCAGGCGCGGAGGGGGGCCACCGGCATGTCCTCCGTGACCACGGCCAGGGCACGCTCGCCCAGCGTCTTCAGATGCGGACCCCGGTGCCCCGGCCGCTCCAGGTGGAAGGCGTACCCGATCCCCCGCGCCGCCATCTCGGCCTGGACGTCCCGGGCACCCTGCAGGATGAAGGTGTGGTGACGGTCCGAGGCGTAGGGATAGCGTTCCGAGAGGGCGTGGTAGACGAAGACCGGCACCTCGTGGATCCGGCCCAGGGCCAGCGCAGCATCCAGCGCCGGGTTCTCGTGGCCGCGGACGGCGGTGCGCATCCAGTAGAGGACGAACTCGCCGTCGGCTCGCACGGGGCGATGGCCGTCCAGGAGGGTGCGGGCCCGGCGGCGGAGGTGCTCGGGCAGGGGGTCGCGAACGGCCATGGGTGAGGCAGGCGGAAGGAGGAGGAGAGGCTTCGGTCTCTACACGCGGCCCGGTGCGAGTCTCCACCCTGTCCAGACCTCGCGGGGGGCCGAGGATCGGGGTAGGAGGCGAGATTCCTGCGGCGTCCCGCCCCCGGGCAAGCATGCGACGGCCCGCCGAGCGCTGACATGGCTCGACGGGCCGTCGTCCACCTCCGACCGGACCATCCTACCGGACCGCCCGGTCCCTACCACGGCACTAGTGGTCGTGTCCTCCGCCGAAGATGGGTGCGAAGGACTTCTGCCAACCCAGCGTCAGCATCCAGTCCGTCTCGAGCTGCGGCCCGTCGAGCCGCTGGTAGACCGGGAGGTTCACCTCGGCCAGGAGCCGGTGACCCGCCAGCGCCTCTCCCGGAAGCGAGAAGTTGATCCCGAGGGGAACGTCCACCCGGGTGCCACCTCGGAGATCTCGCCGCACGGTGGGCACCATCATGGGGTTCATGAAGGCCGGGTCGTCCTCTCCCTGGACGTCGGCCCAGGAGTGGTAGGCCACCCGCCCGGAGATGCTGAAGAGGTCGTTCAGCCGCGCCGCCACCCAGGTGGTGCCCATGAAGGAGCTCCCCGGGGCCCAGTTCCGGTCGTTCTCTCCCAGCGGCAGGTCCCATCGCGCCTGAGCGCCCCAGGAGAAGCCCTCGCTCATCCCCAGGTAGGTGATGCCTGGCCGGAGGTCCACCGTCCCGGATCCGAGCTGCATGGGGTAGGGGAGCTGCACCTCGTTCCCGTTGCTCGCCGGGGTCACGTCCTGCTGCTCCGTGGACCCGGTGGGCAGCGACAGCCCCAGGTTGAGGTGGACCCGGGTGGCCCCCTCCCGCTTGATGCCCACCATGGCTTCGAGGTTGGTGTCACCCAGCCCGGAGCTCTCGGTGGTGAACATGCCGCCCATGCGCGTCACATGGTCCATGCTCTGGGAGATGTAGTTCCCCATGAGCATGAGGGTGACGCGGTCGGTGGGCGCGAACATCACCCCCACCATGTGCATGTCCATGGGCATGTTCAGAGGGCTGACCATGAAGTTCTCCAGGACCTGGTCCGACGACACTTCCTCGGTGTCGGTACGGTTCCCGTCCATGGCCATGTGCATGAACCGGTAGGAGAGCATGAACTCCCCGGCGGCGTGGGTATGGTCGCCCATGACCCCGATGGGGGCGTGGCCGTCGGGCCGGGACGAGGTCCACTCGTACTGGGCCTGGGCGGGGACGGCGGTGAGGAGGGCCAGAGCCAACGCTCCGGCCCCATGTCGAAGTAGGTGATGCATGGGATTCCCTCGAGAGGTGCGTACGCGGGCCCACGTCCCACCCGGAGATCGGGGGGAGGGGCGGAATGGAACGGAGTCGCGTCAGCCGAGGGGTGGGCCGTTGGCCAGGGGCAGGAAGTGGCGGGGAGCCACGGGGATGCGCCCCGATGTCGGCGCGGCCCGGTTCGATCCGACGACGGCCGCAGGGACCGGCGAAGGGGCCGGGCGGGCGGCCAACGTCACGGTGGGCGAGACGGGGCAGGTGCCGGCGCAGGTGCAGGGCGGCGCCGGTGGGGCGGACGCCGGACCGTGCCCAGGGCCGCCAGCGGGAGCCGCAGGGTGCGCCGAGGTGGGGTGGCCGTGGTCGCC
>CAKZOQ010000554.1 GCA_937136445.1 uncultured Gemmatimonadota bacterium | reverse complement strand
TGGGGGGGTCATGCGCCTGAAACGATCCCGCTCGGAGGGTGTTAGACTGCGGTTGTTGGCGTGGACGCAATCTGTCCGTGCCGTGTCAGAGCGTC
The DNA here is from genome assembly GCA_937136445.1 of uncultured Gemmatimonadota bacterium. Lineage (GTDB taxonomy): Bacteria > Gemmatimonadota > Gemmatimonadetes > Longimicrobiales > Gaopeijiaceae > JAJCZZ01. The sequence goes on along the minus strand of CAKZOQ010000554.1, from coordinate 7,558 downwards.
AATCGACCCTCCCGGAAGGAATCCTCCACGCCCATGCGCCCTCCCGCCTTCGTCCGGACGCTGGTCAGCGTCCTCCTCCTCGCCGCGGCCCCGGCCCTCGGTGAGGCCCAACAGATCCCCTCGCCGTATCGGTTCGTGGAGACCAGTCAGGAGGCCGCCGTCTACGGCGGTGTGGCCCAGGTCAACTCCGGCCGGTTCGGATTCGGGCCCGAGTCCGGCCGGACGCTGGGCGGTCGCTACAGCATCAACATCTCGGGCCCCCTGGCCTTCGAGGCCGAGGCGGCAGCCCTCCAGGGCACCCGCCGGGTCATCGACCCCAGCCGGGACGAAGGGCAGCGGGACCTGGGAGAAGCCGACGTTCTCCTCGCCAGCGTCGAGGGACGCTTCACCCTCACCCTCACCGGAGACCGCACCTGGAACGGATGGGCGCCCTTCCTGACCGCCGGAGGAGGCATCGTCTTCGACCTGGGCGACCCCCAGCCGCTGGACGAGCAGCTCCTTCCCAACGACCGCTTCGACTTCGGCAGCAGCTTCCTGGGGTCGCTGGGGGTGGGGAGCCGCTTCTACCTCTCCGACACCTGGGTCCTGCGCGGCGACGTGCGGTTCACCCTCTCCCAGATCGACACCCCGCCGGGATTCAGCGACGCCGATCGTCCCTTCCAGGCGGTGGAGGAGAGCGAATGGGTCAACGGAGGGCTCTTCACCCTGGGCCTGGGCTACCGGTTCTGAGGTGACGCCTCCGCCCCGCGCCACCGCATTCGAAGGCCGCGCCGCCGACTGGCTCACCTGGCGGGAGGCGCAGGCCCGATGCGTGACGGCGGGCGAGACGCTGCCTGCCGACGAGGTCCCCCTCCTCGACGCCCGGGGCCGGGCCCTCGCCGCGGACGCGGTCGCCACCGCCACCCTTCCCCCCTGGGACAACTCGGCCATGGACGGCTATGCCGTGCGGGGCGAGGACGTGCGAGGCGCCCGGGAGGGGGCCCCGGTCCACCTCCCGGTGGCCGGCGAAGTCCACGCAGGAGACCCACCGCACCCGGGGCTCCAGCCCGGCACGGCGGTGCGGATCATGACCGGGGCCCCCGTCCCCACCGGTGCCGACTCCGTCATCCGTGTGGAGCACACCGACGCCGAGGAGGAGGCCGGCACCGTCGCCATCCAGAGGGACGACGACTCCGGGGGCAACATCCGACCCGGGGGCCAGGACGTTCGCGCGGGGGAGACGGTGCTCGAGGCGGGCCATCCCGTGACGCCCGGGGTGGTGGGGGTGCTGGCGGCGCTGGGCCGGGCCCGGGTGCCGGTGCACCGCCGCCCCGAGGTCTGCATCGTTCCCACCGGCGACGAACTCACCCGCGCCGCGGACTACGGTCGGGTGGAGGCCGGTCGGGGGATCCCGGAATCCAATGGTCCCATGATGGCCGCCGCCGTCGCCGGTGCGGGCGCCCGACCGCGGCTCCTGGAGCCCATCCCCGACGATCGGGACGCCCTCTCCGCCGCCCTCATCGACGCCGCCCGCTCCGACGTGGTCCTCACACTCGGGGGCGCCTCCATGGGCGAGGCGGACCTTGTGAAGCGGGTACTGGACGAGCTGGCGTACGTACCGGACTTCTGGCGGGTCCGTATGCGACCGGGCACTCCCTTCGGACTGGGGTTCCTGCCTCGTCCAGGCGCCGGGACGGAGCGCGTGCCCGTCTTCGGGCTGCCCGGCAACCCCTCCTCGGCCTTCGTGACCTTCGAGCTCTTCGTGCGCCCGGCCCTCCTCCGCATGGCGGGCCACCGGCGGATCCTGCGCCGGCGGGTGCGGGCCGTAGCCGCTTCCGGGCTGAAGGGGGGCGGAACGAAGGCCTACTTCCTGCGGGTGGAGCTGGAGGACGGCCCTCCGCTCCAGGCCCGACTCACCGGCCATCAGAGCTCTGGACTCGTCCGCGGGTTGGCCTTCGCCGACGGTCTCGCCGTCATCCCCGACGATCTGGACGGAGTTGCCGAAGGCGACGAAGTCGAGGTGCTGCTGCTGGACGATGCCCCGGGGGGGCAGCCATGGGTCGACGGCGCCTGAGGAGCGTCGGGCCGGCGGCGCACCTGCGGCTCCTGCTCCTCATGGCCTTCTGTATCGTCCTGGCAGGGTGCAGCCTTCCCCGCTGGCCGGTCACGGCCCAGCTCACCTCCGGCTACGGCCTACGGTTCCGCGGCATCCTGCCGGAGATCCACCGCGGGGTGGACCTCGGGACGCCTTCGGGCACCCCCGTGCGGGCCATGAGCCCTGGGCGGGTCCGCTTCGCCGGCTCCATGGCCGGCTACGGGACGGTGGTCTGGCTCGAGCACCGCGGCGAGGTCCTCACCGTCTACGCCCACCTGTCGGAGATGCGGGTGGCGCAGGGTGAGGAGGTCGGGGGCGGAGAGGTCATTGGCCTCAGCGGGAGCTCCGGCGACGTCACCGCCCCCCACCTCCACTTCGAGGTGTGGCGGTGGGGGCGCCCGGTAGACCCGGTCCCCCTTCTGGGTGGCCGTCCGGACTAGCTCTCCGCTCGGAGCTTCTTCACCTCTTCGGTGAGGCGGGGCACCACGTCGAACAGGTCGGCGACGATGCCGTAGTCGGCGACGTTGAAGATGGGGGCGTCAGGGTCCTTGTTGATGGCCACGATGGTCTGGGAGGTGCGCATCCCGGCCAGGTGCTGGATGGCTCCGGAGATCCCGACGGCCACGTAGAGCTTCGGCGCCACGGTCTTTCCGGTCTGGCCCACCTGTTCGGCATGGGGACGCCACCCGGCATCCACCACCGCACGGGACGCACCCAGCGCGGTACCGTCGCCGATGGCGTCCCGGAGGTCCTCCAGCAGGTGCCAGTTGTCCGGCGCCTTCATGCCGCGTCCGCCGGAGACGATGATGGTGGCCTCCGCCACGTCCAGGGCGTCGCCGGAGCTCCCCTTCCGCTCCCGCACCCGGATGCGCAGCGCGCCGGCGTCCACCTGGGGCTCGAAGGCCTCCACCGCCCCGTCCGCCTCCCGCTCCATGGGCTGGAAGACGTTGGGACGGATGGAGACCAGCGCCGGCGTGGCGTCCAGGGTGACGCGGGCGAAGGCCTTGCCGGCGTACATGGGCCGGATCACGTGGAGCTCGCCATCCGCCACCTCCAGGCCGGTGACGTCCGTGGCCAGGGGCACGTCCAGGTGGGCGGCGACCCGAGGCGCCAGGTCCTTGCCCAGGATGGAGGCGGGGAAGATCACCGCCACGTAGTCCCCGGCGCGGATGCGCTCGGCGACGACGGGAGCGTATGCCTCCGGATTGTAGTCGGCCAGCGCCTCGTGGGCGCCCACCTGGATGGAGGCGGCGCCGAAGCCACCCAGCTCGCCGAGGTCGCCGAGGTCGGGACCGCCGAGGACCAGGGCGTGGGCGGAACCGCCGAGCTCGGCGGCGAGGGTGGCGGCGGCGCTCACGGTCTCACGGGCGGCGCCTCGGAGCTGGCCGTCTCTCTGCTCTGCGAAGGCGAGTACGTCTGCCATGGGGTTCTCCAGGAGTTCGGACTGCAGGACGATGGTGGCGTCGCGCTAGAGCGCGTTGGCCTCTTCACGGAGGAGGCGGACGAGCTCGGGAACGGCGTCGGCGCCCTCCCCGACGATCTGCCCGTCGCCCCGCTCCGGGGGGTAGGTGAGCTGCTGGACGCGGATACGCCCTTCCACGGCCTCCGCCTCCTTCGTCTCCAGCGGCTTCCGCTTGGCGGCCATGATCCCCTTCAGCGAGGCGTAGCGGGGCTCGTAGGTGCCCTTGGTCACGGTGAGCACCGCCGGGAGGTCGACCTCCACCACCTCGACACCGCCCTCGATCTCCCGGTCGCAGACGACGGTGTCGCCCTCCACCCGGAAGGCGGTGACGCCGGTGACGGTGGCCCGGTCCAGGAGTACGCCCAGCATGGGGCCCACCTGGGACTGGTCGTCGTCGGCGGCCTTCACGCCCAGGAGGATCAGGGGCGCCTCGGAGTCCTCGAGTTCGGCCGCCAGCGCCTTGGCGGTGGCCAGACCGTCGGTGGAGCCCTCTCCCTGCAGGAGCAGGCCCTTGTCGGCGCCCATGGCCAGCGCCGCGCGCAGCGTTTCCTGGGCGTCGTCGTCGCCGAGGCTGACGACCGTCACCTCACCGTCCTCAGCCTCCTCCACCGTGCGGAGGGCCGCCTCCACGGCGAACTCGTCGTAGGGGCTGACGATGAACTTCACGCCGGACGGATCGATCCGGGTCTTGTCCTCGGCGATCTGGATGCGCGTCTCCGTGTCCGGGACGCGCTTCACGCACACGATGATGTCCAACAGGACACTCCTTCAGGCTTGCTCGGGGTCGGTTCGGAGCCCTGACGACGGCACGTCGACGAGAACTCCGGGCTTCTGGGCGCGGCCGGGACGGCCGGACCCATTGAAAGGTGGGAAAAAACGCTGTCGGGTCCAGCCTAGAGGGAGGCCCCAAGAAGGGCGAAGGCCACCGTGGCCACCGTCCCACCGGCCAGAGCGTAGGGGAGCTGGGTCCGCACGTGATCGATGTGGTCGGTGGCGGCCGCCATGGAGGAGATGATGGTGGTGTCGCTGATGGGGGAGCAGTGGTCCCCGAAGATCCCCCCGGCCAGCGAGGCGGCGACGAACGGCGGAAGGGGGAGGGCCAGCGTCGCCGCGGCCGGGACGGCGATGGGCAACATGATGGCGAAGGTCCCCCAGCTGGTCCCGGTGGAGAAGGCGATGACGCCCGACACCAGGAAGATCAGGGGGAGGAAGACGAAGTTCGGCATCTGACCCGCCGTGACCTGCGCCACATAGATCCCGGTGCCCAGCGCCTGCGCCACATCCCCCAGCGCCAACGCCAGCAGGAGGATCAGCGCCAGCGGCACCAACGCCCCCGCACCCTTCAGCGCCACCTTCACGAGCTCATCCACCGAGAAGGCGCGCTGGGCAAGGAGGAGGACCCACGCCACGGCGAGGCCCACCATGACCGCCCAGAGGACGCTGGTGGAGCCCGACCCGGCGGTGAGGTCCCCGTTTCCGGTGATCAAGAGCCCCACCGGCATGAAGAGGACCATGGAGGCGATGGGAAGGAACATGTTCCTCGCCAGCGGCCGCACCGAGTCGTCCGGGGTCGGCGAGAGAACCTCCTCGTCGATCATGGGGGTGGCGTCGGGCCAGAGGAGCTCCCCCTTCCGTGTGCGCTCCTCGGCGGCCTTCATGGGACCGACGTCGAGCCCGGTGAGGATCACCACCAGGACCAGCGCCACCGCCGCCAGGGCGTAAAAGTTGAAGAGGATGGACTGGAGGAAGACCCCCAAGGCGTTCTCCACCCCCAACCCCTCCAGGATCCCCAGGTTGTAGGCCCCCCACGCATTCATGGGGATGAGGATGCAGATGGGTGCCGAGGTCGAGTCGATGATGTAGGCCAGCTTCTCCCGGGAGACCCGGAAGCGGTCGAAGAGCGGCCGAGCCACCGAGCCCGCCACCAGCACCGTGATGTTGGACTCGATGAAGATGACCACCCCGGTGCCCCAGGCGAGGAGCTGGGACCGCTTGGCGGTGGTCACCCACTCGTTCTCCTCCAGCCAGCTCACGAAGCCCCGTACCCCGCCAGAAGCCTCCACCGTGGCGATGAGGGCCCCGATGACCAGGGTGAAGAGGATGACCTTGGCGTCTCCCGCCTCTCCCAGGACGCCCACCGTGGCATCGATGGAGGCACCCAGCCCCGAAAAAGGCTGCCACCCCTCCAGGATGGTCCACCCCATCCAGATGCCACCGGCCAACGACAGGTAGACCTGCCGGGTGGCGATGGCCAGCACGATGGCCAGCACGGGAGGGAGGATGGAGATCCAGGTGGGATCGCTCATGCGCGGAGCCTTGGGGGTGAGGGGGCTGTGCCCGTGCGGACGCGGGGCTAGCGCACCGGGGAGACGCCGGGTGCGTCCCGAAGATAGAAGCGCCAGCGCCGTTGCGCGCCCCGGCTCACCCCGATCCGGCCGCTGCGGGCGACCCGAGCGTCCGGGACCTCCCAGCCGGCGACGAGCTGGAGGGGCGGGTCAGCCAAGTTGTGCCCGTAGAGGCCGCCGTCCACCACGCCCAGCGCCTGGGCCAGGCGACCCGGGCCCGCCGCGAGGGGCGCCCGCCCCCCGCGGCGTCGGGCGACGACGTCCCGTCCGGAGAGGACCTCGGCACCCCGGAGGAGGACCGCCTGGGGAGCCCCCTCCTCGCCGGCGACGACGTTGAGGCACCAGTGCACGCCGTAGCTCCGGTACAGGTAGAGTCGACCGGCGCCTCCGAACATGGCTCGGTTCCGGTCGGTGCGTCCCGCCCGCACGGCGGCGTGGGAGGCCGGATCGTCGGGCCCACCGTAGGCTTCGGTCTCCACCAGCACGACCTCGACCCGTTCGCCCCCCAGGGTGGAGACCAGCCGGGTACCAAGAAGCCCGCGCGCCACCTCGAGGACCGGGCGGCGCAGCGGACCCCCCGAAACGGACGACGCCGGAGACACCTGGTCCCGCCACGAAGGGCAGGCCGGCGTCTCCGGCATCGACGGCACGTCGAGGGAGGTTGAGCTCAGCGTGCCCGCCGAGCCACCCGCCGCTCGTAGTCCGCGGCCCAGGCCTCGAGAACCTGGTCCGCCCGGTGCCCCGCCACGGCGCTCCGGACGGCGTCCGGATCGTCCTGGAGGGCGTGGAAGACCTCGGTGCCGAACCGGTCCACCAGTGCCTCGGCGGTCTTCTCACCGACCCCCCGGTAGCGGTTGGCCATGTACCGGACGATGGAGTCGGCGTCGGTGGGCAGGCCCAACTCCTGCACGTCCAGGTCGCTGGAGGAGCCCAATCCGCCGCCGGACCCGTTGTCCCGCGACGAGCCGCTGCCCGTCTGCTGCGAAGCCGTGCCCCCACCCGCGGCCTCCGCCGGGGCGCTGGAATCCGCGGACTGGGAACCGAAGGACGCCTGCTGCGAAGCCGTCTCCTCCTGGGCGCTCTCCCGGGTGCTGCTGCCCCCGGAACGGCTCCCGGACTTGATCACCTGGCCCTCGAAGAGTGGGGGTGGCTCATCCCCACCCCGCCGACGGGTGGACCCGCGCCGGGGCCCGAGGCGCTTGCTCCCGCCCCCCATGGTGGACGGATCCATCTCCAGGACGGTCTGGCCGCCGGCGTCGTCCGACTCCTCGTCCGACTCCGTCTCCGCCCGAACGGACTCGTGGCGCCGGTCGAGGGAGGGCGAGGTGGAGTCCGGCGCCTCGACGGCGGCGGGCTCCTCTTCCTCCTGGGACTGCAGGTGCGCCCGCTCGACCCCGGCCGGGACGTCGTCGTCGCCTGCGTCCTCCGATCCGGTGGCAGCGGACGAATCGCCGCGGTCGCGGCCGGACCTCGAGCGGTCCCTGCCCGAATCGTCCCGTCCGGAGTCGTCCGATGGTGCGTCCTGCCCCTGGTCGCCGTCGTCGTGGATCGACCCGGTGCGGGCGCCCCCACCTGGCAGGCTCACCTGGAGGTTCCCGTTCTCGGTGCGGCCCAGCGCCACCACGCCGTGCTCCACCGCCTGCTCCAGGAACTTGCTGAACTTGCTGAAGCCCAGCT